>CAYWYJ010000029.1:0-37013 GCA_964462635.1 uncultured Planctomycetales bacterium | reverse complement strand
GACGGTCAGGGAGCGGGCGTTGCGGGTCACGCCGGACTCGGAGGTCCGGCGCTACCGGGGAGCATCGGCGTCCCGCCGGTCCCGGGCAAGGGACACGGCGACGGAAACACTGGGCACCGGGCCATACAGAGCGGCGCACGGGGCGCCGGCCCGTACGGCCCCGCCATAGCGAAGGAGGTGCGACGTGACGAGCAGAGAGTACAGGACGGTGTTGCGCCTGGCGGCGGGACTCATCGGGGTTTGTGTACTCCGCCCACCGGGTACGGCCACGGCGGCGGAGCTGCACGTGCCGGCCCAGTATGCCACGATCCAGGCGGCGATCAACGCCGCGAATCATGGTGACGTGGTCATCGTGGCGGACCGCACCACGCCGCCTTACAGTGGCGATGGTTTCCGGGACATCGACTTCCTGGGCAAGCGGATCACAGTCCGGTCGGCCAGTGGTGATCCCGACAACTGCGTGATCGACTGCCAGGGCACAGAGCAGAATCGGCGACGCGGCTTTTCTTCTCAATCTCGGGAATCGGCGAGTTCCGTGCTGCGGGGGTTCACGATAAGGGGTGGCTACCGCGAAGGTGGCGGTGCGATTTTGTGCGACGCATCCTGTCCCATGATAGTTGCCTGCATTCTCGACGCGAACACCGCGCGCAATGCCATTACGAGCGGCGGCGGCCTCGCGTGCATCAACGGCGCCGGCCCGACGGTTTCGCAGTGCATCTTCTCTGGCAACCATGCCCTCGGGGGTTTCGGCATCCAGGGTGGCAACGGCGGCGCGATCTACTGCGACGCGTCGTCCAGCCCTGTCATCACCAACTGCACAATGGCCCAGAACAGTGCCTACCTGGCCGGCGGGGCGATCTACTGTGGCGGCGGGCGGCCGATCCTCACGCACTGCACGATCACCGCTAACAGAACGCGGCAGCTAAATGCCGGGGCGCTCCATTTCGTGTCGGCATCGCCGACGATCATGAATTGCCAAATCGACGACAACGATGCCCCCGACCCGTACATGGGGGGCGGGATCACCTGCACTGGCGAGGGCAAGCTCATTCTCAGCAACTGCACGATCGCGGACAATGATCCCGCCGAGGGTTCCGACGCCGGGGGGCTGTCCTGCTACGGCGACGCTTATGCCGTGGTCACCAACTGCATCTTCTGGGGCAACACACCGGCCCAGATCTACACCGAATCGGTCGAGCCCGCGACCACCGTGACGTACAGCGACATCCAGGGCGGCTGGTCAGGCCAGGGCAACCTCAACGCCGACCCGCTCTTCATCGTCCGCGACCAGCCCGGCGATCCGTTCTACGGCAAGCACTGCGTTGGCCGCGTCGGGCGCTGGCTCTGTCCGTGCTCGCCGTGGCGTCACCTGGGTGCCCGGCGACCCGCGTGCCTTGGGTACCTCCATCTGAACACTTGCGACCACGGTAGGCCGGAGGGGTGGCCGAGCCTCCCGGCGTGGTGCGGTGCGGCAGGCGCCCCGACTTCCCCTGTCGCGAGCTCGCGAGCACCCTTCTAGGGGCGGTATTGCTTCCGGGGGATCACCGCAACATAGTGACGCGCATCCCCAGCGCTTGCCCGGGCGAGCAGTTCTCGACGTCCGTTCTGAAAGACCTGAATGCGTCGCACGGCATCGGGGACATGAACTGCAGCGGCACGACGGGCTTCGACGACATCAACCCGTTCGTGACCGCCCAGAGCAACCCGAACGAGTACAAGACCCAGTTCCCGCGCTGCGACATTCTGATGGGCGACATCAATGGCGACGGCCTGACGGACTTCGGCGACATCAATCCCTTCGTGGCCTTGATGGCTGAAGTGGCCGTTGACGCCGATCTGTAACGCGCCGCGCGGCCGCGCCGCCGCACGGTACGCCAGCGGCGGCGCGGCCCCCCCTCCACTCACGGAGCCCGCCAATCGTCAACGCGATGGCGGACGCCGAACCGTCCCGCGCTTGCCCGTCCCCGGGGCCCCGGGCCGCCCATGATCCCGCATCGACCGCCGGCCCTCCCGCGGGCGGGCGGCGACGGCCGCGAAGGGGCGCCAGGGAGCGCCATTTCCAACGGTCAGGTCGCCCGATTCGACGCGTATCGTGTTACAATGGCCGCGGCCGGCGCGTCGGCGGGGGACACGCGTCGGGCCCGGTGGTGGGCAACGCATGTCTGGAGGAGAACCCATGAAGCGACTGACAACACTGACGGTCACGATTCTGGCGGCGGGGACGGTCTTCGCGCAGGGCCTCGACGACGGGCCTGACGCCGCCACGGGGGCCTGCTGCTTCTCCACCGGCGGCTGCCTCGTGCTGACGCAGGCGCTGTGCGTCGGCAACGGCGGCACCTATCAGGGCGATGGGACACGCTGCTGGCCAAACCCCTGCGGCGGCGGCGGCCCCGGCTGGTCGGACAACTTCGACAGCTACGCCAACGGCACCCTCCTGTACAACGTCGGCGGCTGGACGGGCTGGGACAACCTGGCGACCGCCGCCGGCACCGTCAGCAATGCCCGGGCGCGTTCGGCCCCGCACTCCCTCGCCGTGGCCGGGGACGACGACGCGATTCACCCCTTCACGAACATCCAGGGCGGGCAATGGGTGCTGACCGCGTGGCAGTACATCCCGTCCAATCTCAGCGGCATCACGTATTTCGTGGTCAACAGTTACTACCAGCACGGCGGGCCGTATTACTGGGCCGTTGAGCTGCACTTCGACCCGGCGACCGGGCGGGTCCACGATCATCTGCGCGATCCGAATGCGAACACCACGTTGCCGATCGCGTACGACCGCTGGGCGGAGATCCGCATCGAGGCCGACCTGCGTAGCGGCCTGGGCACGGTGTCGCAGTACTACGACGGCCAGCTCCTGCTGTCCGGCAACTGGATCACCGGGGCCGTCGGGCAGCTTGCCATCGGGAACGTTGATCTGTATGCCCCGCACCCCGAGACGGTCTACTACGACGACCTGTCGTTGAAGCCGCCCGGACTGCCGCCCAACCCGACGCGGCCGCTGTTCGTCGGCGTGCAGTACGGCGACCTGCCGACGCGCACGACCGACCTGGCCGGCTTCCCCAACGTGACCTGGCGCAACGGCTTCATCTTCGGGATCAACGGGGCCGCCGGCACGCCGGAGGGGTCGCTGTACCTGTCGTCGGGCGACTTCAACACCAAGCTGTACATCGCCCCGCTGGAAGGGCCGCCGATCTTCCTGGCGAACCTGGCCCAGTACGTCAGCGCGTTGGCTTACGGCCGGGGGCGGCTTTTCGGGTTTGCCAACTACGCCAGCCCGATGGGCATCTACGAGATCGACCCCGCCACCGGCGCGATGGTGCTGGTCGTGGACACTTCGGTCAAGGGCTACCGCTACTTCGCCATGGACTACAACGCCGCCGATCGACTGCTGTACGGCTACACCGAGTACGGTTCGCCGACGGGGCTGCACTCGATCAACATTGACACGGGCGTCATCACCCCTGTGGCGGCGTCGATCCCGGCGTCGAACTCGGCCGCCCGCGGCATGGCCTGCGGCTACAACAAGGTCTACGTCGTCAGCGTCTACGGGAACCAGAACATCCCGATGTTCGTGTACGACCTCGCGCAGGGACCGGGCGGTACGTGGACGCCCTTCACGCACCCGTACCCCGAGAGCAATTCGACCAGCGGCGCGGCGTGGATTCCGGGGCCCAAGACCGGCGACCTGAACTGCGACGGCAAGGTGGACTTCGGCGACATCAACCCGTTCGTCCTGCGGCTGACGAACCAGGCCGCGTACCAAGCCGCGTTCCCGGACTGCGCCGACGCCAACGGCGACATCAACCTCGACGGGTTGGTCGACTTCGGCGACATCAACCCGTTCGTGCGGCTGCTGACGCAACCGTAGCGGCCAGTGCAGGCCATCACTGATGTGTGTCACCTCCTGCTCCGCCAAGGCCCTCTTCGGGCAGCGGAGCACGCGGAGGGTGATGGATGACTGTGCGCGATTGGCGGCGCGCGTGGGGAGGGCGAGCCTCCCGGCGAGCCGCGGCTCAGCAGGAGCCGCGCCCTCCCGCGCCGCATGTTCGCGCACGGCGATTCAGGTTCTCCACCCCGTGCCGGGCCGCGCTGCGGCGGTGACATCGGGGTCGCGTATGGGGGCAATGGCAGCCGGCCGGCCTGCAACTTATGATGCGCACTGCGCCTTTGGACTGGTGCGGTGCGGATGTCCCCCGAGCAAGCCAACGCGGCCACGACGACGGGCGCCCCCCCGGGACGCCCCCGGGATGCCGCCGCGCTGACCCGGACCATTCTGGATTGTGCCAGCCGCGGTTTGTCCCGCACGGACTTCTGGGAGGAAATCTCCAAGGCGCTGCTGAGCTTCGCGGGCTGCGACGCCCTGGAGGCGCGGCTCAGTGATCGCGCGCTGCACTATCGCTGGGAATACGCCCGCCGACCTCAGCCGGGCGCACGCTTTGAACTGATGCGCTGGATTCGCGGCGCGGACGGGAAAGTGGTCCCCGCGTCGGCCGACCCGGTGGACCTCGAGCGGCTCTGTCGGGACGTGGCCGCCGGTCGCTTCGACTCGTCGCAGCCGGGCTTCACCGACACCGGCAGCTTCTGGACGGGAGATACCTGGGAGCCCATCCCGCTCGGCGGGGCCGCGGCCGACGGGAACGCGACGCGCGCCCTGTGCGTCGGCGGACACCATCGTTCGCTGGTAATCTTGCGGTTCGTCGTCGACGAAGCCACGATCGGCCTGTTGCACCTGAAAAGCGAGGCGGCGAACTGCTTCACCCGCCCCGATGTCGAGCGTTTGGAGGGCCTGGCGCAGACGATCGGGCTCGCGGTGGCGAACTGGCGGGCCCAATACGCGTTGCGTGAGCGCGTCAAGGAGCTGACGTGTCTGTACGGTATTGCCCACGTCGCGGAGCGGACCGACGGGTCGCTTGAGGAACTACTCCAGCAGGCCGTGGCCCTGCTGCCGCCGGCGTGGCAGCATCCGGATATCGCCGCCGCGCAGATCGTCGTGGACGCCCGGACGTACGCCACGCCGGGGTTTCAGCCGGGCCGGTATCGGCAGTCGGCGGACATTGTGGTCGAAGGGCGTCGGCGGGGCGTCGTCGAGGTGCATTACCGGGAGGACCGCCCGGAGTTCTCGGCCGGCGCCTTCCTGGCGGAGGAGGAGAAGCTGATCGCCGCCGTCGCGCGGGAGATCGCCCTGACCGTCGAGCGGAAGGACGCCGAGCGCGAGCGGACGCACCTTCAGCGGCAGCTCATTCATGCCGACCGGCTGGCGACGATCGGGCAGCTCGCGGCGGGGGTGGCGCACGAATTGAACGAGCCGCTGGGGAGCATCCTGGGTTTCGCCCAGCTCGCCGCCAAGTGCCCCGGCTTGCCGGAGGCGGCGGCGCGCGATATCGAGAAGATCGTCACCGGGTCGTTGTATGCCCGGGAAGTGGTGCGGAAGTTGATGGTCTTTGCCCGTCAGGTGCCGGCCCGCAAGACGCGGGTCAATGTGAACCAGGTAATCGAGGAGGGGCTGTACTTTCTGGAAGCCCGCTGCGCCCGGACCGGCACGCGCATCGTGCGCGAGCTGGCCCCGGCGCTGCCCGAGATCGAGGCGGACGCCGCCCAGCTCAAGCAGGTCCTCGTGAACCTGGTGGTCAACGCCCTGCAAGCGATGCCCGAGGGCGGGACGTTGACCGTCGGCACGCGCGCCGCGGACGCCGCCGTCGTCTTGTGGGTCGCCGACACCGGGACGGGGATCCCGGACGAGATCATGGGCAAGATCTTCCTGCCGTTCTTCTCGACCAAGGACGTGACCGAGGGCACGGGGCTGGGTTTGTCGGTGGTCCACGGCATCATCACGTCGCACGGCGGGTCGATTGATGTGCAGAGCCAGCCCGGGCAGGGCACGCGGTTCGAGATTCGCCTGCCCGTCGCGCGGTCCGGGGCCGATCAGGAGAACGGTGCGCATGAGCAGTCCCGCTGAGCCGGAATCCATCCTGGTGGTTGACGACGCCCCGGACACGCTGGAGCTCGTTCAGCGGAACCTGACGGGTGCCGGGTATCGGGTGTTCACGGCGCCGGGGGCGCCGGAGGCCATCCGCCTGCTCCAGGAGGTGCCGATCGATCTGGTCATCACCGACCTGAAGATGCGGCAGATCAGCGGGTTGGACTTGGCGCGCCACGTGCGGGAGAACCTGAAGGACACCGAGGTCATGATGATCACCGGCTACCCGACCATTCAGGGGGCCGTGACCGCGGTCAAGCTCGGGGTGCAGGACTATCTCACCAAGCCGTTCACCGAGGACGAGCTGCTGACGGCCGTGCGCCGCATTCTCGACGTGCGGCGGGCGCGGCACGATGTCCAGAACGGCGCGGGCGAGCCGCTCGCCCTGGCCGGCTGCATCGGGGAATCGAAGGCCATGGCGGACGTGTTCCAGGCGATCCGCAAGGCCGCCGCGACGCGGGCCACCGTGTTGATCCTGGGCGAGAGCGGCACGGGGAAGGAGCTGGCCGCCCGGGCGATCCACTACAGCAGCGCGCGGGCCGCCGCCCCGTTCGTCCCCATCAACTGCGGATCGATCCCCGAGAACCTGCTGGAGAGCGAGCTCTTCGGCCATGTGAAAGGCGCGTTCACCGGGGCGACCGAATCGCGGGCGGGCTTTTTCCAGACCGCCGACGGCGGGACCATCTTCCTGGACGAGATCAGCGACACGAGCCTGCCGATGCAGTCCAAGCTGCTACGCGTGCTGGAGAACGGCGAGGTGTACATGGTCGGCTCGCCCCGGGCGCAGACCGTGGACGTGCGGGTTGTCGCCGCGAGCAACAAGGACCTGCGGGCGCTGGTGCGCACGGGGGTCTTCCGGGAAGACCTGTTCTTCCGGCTGAACGTCATCACCATCAACCTGCCGCCGCTGCGGGAGCGCGAGAACGACGTGCTGCTGCTGGTCTCGCATTTTGCCCGCAAGTTCGCCGAGGAGCTGGGACGGCCGGTCCCGCGGTTCTCCGACGACGCCTTGCGGGTGCTGACCAGCTACCACTGGCCGGGCAACGTGCGGGAGCTGGAGAACGTGGTCCAGCGCGTCGTGATTATGACCGAGAGCGACGTGATCGACGTCCCTGACCTGCCGCCCGAAATGCGCTTCGTGGTGGGCCGCGAGGCGGGCCTGCGTCGCACGCTCGCCGAGGTCGAGGCCGAGCACATTCGCCACGTGCTGGCCAGTGTCTCCGGCAACAAGACCCAGGCCGCCGAAATCCTCGGCATCGACCGCAAGACCCTGCGGGAGAAGCTCAAGCTCTTCGGGGCCGAAGGCGAGTAAGATACGCGGGCGGGGCCGTTCTCCCCGGCGGTTCAATTCTCCCCGGCGGCGTTTTGTCGGCGAGCGCCCGCCGCACACTGACTTCATCCCCCGACCGCTCCGTGTTTGCCGTCGTATCCCGCTTCAGCCGCGTGAGTTAGCTCGTCGCTCCGCGATATCCGGGGCAGAGATCGCGGCCGCTCGCGCGCCGGGCACGCCGAGTGCATTCCCGGTTTGTCGGCCAGCGGGTTCGCCCGCGCGGGCGGAATCGTCGCTGGCACGAGCCGACGATGGCAAAGGAGACGGGCATCATGATCATGTCCAATGGCACGTTGGCGGTGGGCCTCTGCTCCACGTGCAACAACAGCCCCACCTGCTACTACCACGCCCGTCGTGGACCGGCGATTTACTGCGAGATGTTCGATGACTACGCGGCCCCCGTGGGCGGGGATGGGCTGCGGTCCGTCGGCGGCAGCTCGCCGGCCGGCCGGGGCGCGCGGGACGACCAGGCGCAGTATGCCGGCCTGTGCGTCAACTGCGACCACCGGCACACGTGCGCCCACCCGAAGCCCGCCGGCGGCGTGTGGCACTGTGAGGACTACGAGTAAGCGGACGACCCGCGCGATGGATCGGACCGGCCGCGGCCGGTCCGTGGTTCACGGAGCCATCGAATGCAAACGAAAGAGGTCGAGAGCATTGTCGACAAACACCGCCAGCACGGTGACGGGCTGATCTCCATTTTGGAGGAGATTCAGTCCAAGTACAGCTACCTGCCCGCCGAAGCCCTGAAGCTGGTCGCCGAGCGCACGGGGCACTCGCCCGTGGACGTGTACGGCGTGGCCACCTTCTACAAGTCGTTCAGCCTCAAACCGCGGGGCAAGCACCTGTGCTCGGTGTGCCTGGGCACGGCGTGCCACGTCCGCGGCGGGCACGTCATCGCCGAGGAGTTTGAACGGCAACTGGGCGTCAAGGCCGGCGACACGACGCCCGACGGTGAGTTCACGCTCGAAACGGTCGCCTGCCTGGGGGCCTGCGCCCTCGGGCCCATCGTCGTGGTCGACGGGCACTACTTCTCCAAGGTCAACACGGCCAAGGTCAAGTCGATCCTGAAGCGGGCGCGGCGGGGCCTGGACCAGGTGGAGGTCACGACGGACCGGCGCATCTTCCCCGTGTCCGTCAGTTGCCCACGCTGCAACCACACGCTGATGGACCCCGAGCACCCGATCGACGACGCCCCCTCGGTCCGGGTGACCGTGGCGTTTGAGCGGCAGCACGGCTGGTTGCGGCTGTCGTCGCTGTACGGCAGCCCGACGATCGAGTCCGAGTACGACATCCCCCGCGACACCGTGGTGAACTTCTTCTGCCCGCACTGCCACGCCGAGCTGCGCGGCGCCTCGAACTGCCCCGAGTGCGGGGCGCCGATGGTCGCCATGATCGTCCGCGCCGGGGGCATCGTGCAGATCTGCGCGCGGCGCGGCTGCAAGGGGCACATGTTGGACCTGAGCGGCGGGGGCTTCTGACCGCCGCGTTTCCGAGGGCCGCGCGCGGCACCCGCGGGCGGCCGGAGCACAGGTTGGATTCATGCACAAACTGACATCCATCGAAGACTTTCACGCTTTGCGGGCCCGGTTGCAGACGGACCAGAATCGCCACATCCCGACGATCGTGATCTCGGCCGGCACGTGCGGGCAGGCCAGCGGCGCCAACGACCTGATTCGCGCGGCCAAGCGCGAGTTGTTGGCGCGCGGGCTGACCGACCGGATTCACCTGCGCATCACCGGCTGCCACGGTTTCTGCGAGGCGGAGCCGTCCATCCTCATCGAGCCGCGCGGGACCTTCTATCCCAAGGTCGGCCCCGCCGAGATGGTCGGCATCATCGAGGCCGCGGCGCGCGGCGAGGTCGTCGAGAGCCTCCTGTTCGTCGATCCGCACACGGGCGCGCCGGTCGAGAAGCAGTCGGACGTCCCCTTCTTCAAGAAGCAGGTGCGGACCATCCTGTCGCGGAACGAGAAGATCGACCCGATCCGCATCTACGACTACATCGAGAACGACGGGTACGTCGCGCTGGCCCGCGTCCTGACCCAGGGCGACCCCCACCAGGTGATCGAGGAAGTCAAGGCGTCCGGGCTGCGCGGCCGCGGGGGGGCCGGCTTCCCCACCGGGCTGAAGTGGGAACTCCTGGCCAAGCAGCGCAACGGCACCGGCAAGTACCTGGTGTGCAACGGGGACGAGGGCGACCCGGGCGCCTACATGGACCGCAGCGTCCTGGAGGGCAATCCCCACAGCATCATCGAGGGGATGCTGATCGGCGGCTTCGCCACGGGCGCGAACAAGGGCGTCTTCTACGTCCGTAACGAGTACCCGCTGGCCATCAAACACCTCACCATCGCCCTGCGACAGTGTCGTGAGCTGGGCCTGCTGGGGGAGCGCATCCTCGGGACCGACTTCTCCTTCGATATCCAGCTCGTGCGCGGGGCCGGGGCCTTCGTGTGCGGCGAGGAGACCGCGCTGATCCGCTCCATCGAGGGCAAGATGGGCGAGCCGCGCCAACGGCCGCCGTTCCCCATCGAACGCGGCATCCACGGCAAGCCCACCGCCATCAACAACGTGGAAACGTGGGCCAACATCCCCGTCATCCTCCAGGAAGGCGGTGCGCGGTTCGCCAAGGTCGGGACCAAGCGCAACACCGGCACCAAGATCTTCAGCCTGGTGGGCAAGATCAAGCACACCGGGCTGGTCGAAGTTCCCATGGGCATCACCATCGAGGAGATCGTCAACGACATCGGCGGCGGCCCCGTGGGCCGCGCCCGCATCAAGGCCGTGCAGACGGGCGGCCCCTCCGGCGGCTGCATCCCCGCCAAACGCTTCGACCTGCCCATCGACTACGACAGCCTGACCGAGGCCGGCTCGATCATGGGCTCCGGCGGCATGATCGTCATGGACGAGAACACGTGCATGGTCGATGTCGCCAAGTACTTCATGAACTTCCTCAAGGGCGAATCGTGCGGCAAGTGCTTCTCGTGCCGCAAAGGCACGCAGCGCATGTACGAGCTCCTGGAGGACATCTCCGTGGGCAAGGGCACGCTTGAGCACCTCAGCCTGCTCGAGGAACTGGCCCTGGTGGTCAAGGACACCTCCATGTGCGGCCTGGGCCAGACCGCCGCCAACCCGGTGCTGTCCACGCTGCGCTACTTCCGGGACGAGTACCTCGAACACATCAAGAACAAGCGCTGCCCGGGCGGGGCCTGCAAGGAACTGGTGACTTACTGGATCAACGAGAGCTGCGTCGGCTGCGGCGTGTGCTCCAAACAGTGCCCGGAGGAGGCCATTTCCGGCGGCCCCAAGGAGCGGCACGTCATCGACCACGCCAAGTGCATCAAGTGCGGCAACTGCCGGACCGTGTGCCGCTACGAGGCCGTGCAGGTGGTTTGACGTCACGAGTACAACCCAAAGGTGAGTGCATGGTCACACTGACAATCAACGGTTTGCCGGTCTCGGTCGAGGACGGGACGACGCTGCTCGAGGCCGCGCGGTTCCTCGGTTTTCCGATCCCGACGCTGTGTCACATGGAAGGGCTGTCGCCGTACGGGGCCTGCCGCCTGTGCGTGGTCGAGGTCGGCGAGGGCCCCAAGGCCCGGCTGGTGTCGTCCTGCACCTACCCCGCGCAGGACGGGCTGAAGGTGCGCACGGCGTCGGCCCGCGTGCTGCGGGCCCGCAAGATGATCCTGGAGCTGCTGCTCGCGTCCTGTCCGCAGTCCAAGGTCATCCAGGACCTCGCGTCCGCGCATCAGATCACGCGGCAGCGTTTCCGCCAGGAACACGAGGACTGCATCCTCTGCGGCCTGTGCGTGCGGATGTGCAAGGAACAGATGGTCGCCGGCGCCATCGGCTTTCGCGGCCGCGGCGAGACCCGCAGCATCGGCACGCCCTTCGACATCAAGTCCGAGCAATGCCGGCTCTGCGGGGGTTGCATTTACGTCTGCCCCGCCTGCCAGCTCCGCTGCACCTACACCGAGCCGGACAAGGCGATTTGCGGCGGCTGCGCCAACCTCAGCCCGCCGTGCGTCGAGAAAGACCAGTTTGACGACATGATGTGTTACATGAATCCCTGCGTTGCCTGCGAGATCGTGAAGGACTAGCCCACGGAGGTATCGACTCGATGTCCCTGACACTGTCCCGAGTAAACAGTTCGGCCGCCACGCTGACCAAGAACCGCACCGAGGGCTCGGTCACCCCCAATTCCGGGATGTGCGTGACCTGCGTGGACGGCTGCATCGGCATGTGCGAAATCGGCAAGTCCGCCTACCGCGGCCACGAGGTCATCTACCCGCAGCCGTTCGGCGTGATTACCACGGCGGCCGAGAAAACCTACCCCGTGGACTACTCGCACTTCAACATCATGGGCACGGCCGTCGGCGCGCACGGCATCGAGGCCGACAGCGACAAGGCGATCTTCCCCGCGGTGAGCCTGGAAGTCGCGTTCGGCCACGACCGCGGGATCAAGTTCCGCTACCCCTGGATCATCCCCGGCATCGGCTCGACCAACATCGCCAAGAACAACTGGGAAGGCCTGGCGATCGGCTCCGCCCTGGCCGGCACCGGCCTGACCATCGGCGAGAACGTCGTCGGCATGGACCCGGAGGCCGTCATCAAGAACGGCCGCGTCGTGGACACCGTGGACCTGAAGCGGCGGGTCAATCTCTTCAAGGACCACCAGCGCGATGGCTACGGCGCCATCATCTGCCAGGCCAACATCGAGGACACCCGCCTCGGCGCCCAGGAATACGCCATCGAGAAGCTGGGCGTGCAGTGCGTCGAGCTGAAGTGGGGCCAGGGCGCCAAGGACATCGGCGGCGAAGTCAAGATCAACAATCTGAAGAAAGCCCAGATGCTCTACGAGCGCGGCTACGTCGTCCTGCCCAACCCGACCGACCCGCACGTCATCAAGGCGTTCGAGCGCGGGGCCTTCAAGGAGTTCGAACGCCACTCGCGCGTCGGCATGGTCAGCGAGGAGGGCTTCGCCAAGCGTGTCGAGGAGCTGCGCAAGGCCGGCGCCAAGTACGTCTTCCTCAAGACCGGCGCCTACCGCCCGGCCGACCTGGCCCGCGCCGTCCTGTTCGCCGGCAAGTACAAGCTGGACCTGCTCACCGTGGACGCGGCCGGCGGCGGGACCGGCATGAGCCCCTGGCGCATGATGAACGAGTGGGGCGTGCCGCCCGTCGAGCTGCACTCCCTGCTCTACCAGTACTGCCGCCGCATGACCGAGCGGAACTACAAGGTCCCCGCGATTGCCGTGGCCGGCGGGTTCACGTTCGAGGACCAGATCTTCAAGGGGCTGGCGCTGGGCGCGCCGTATGTCAAGCTCGTGGGCATGGCCCGTTCGCCGATCGCCGCCGCCATGGTCGGCAAGACCATCGGCCGGGCCATCAGCGAGGGCCAGCTCCCGGTGTACGTGGAGCGCTTCGGCAACACGATCGACGAGATCTTCGTCACGGCCGGCGAGCTGCGCCGCGAGTTGGGTGACGAGGTCTTCGAACGCGTGCCCCCGGGTGCCATCGGCTTGTACACGTACTACGAGCGGCTCGCCCAGGGGCTGCGGCAGCTCATGTGCGGCAGCCGCAAGTTCTCGCTGGAGTACATCACCCGCGACGACCTCGCCGCCCTGACGCGCGAAGCCGCGGCGATCAGCGGCATCCCGTACATCACCGAGGTGGATCAGGCCCAGGCGCAGGAGATTCTCAACGGTTGAAAGCGACCACCGACCGGGGCCCGCGGGCCCCGGCCGGCGATTTCCCTGATCTCCGTGGACGTGGCGGCCCTTGGCCGGGACCGCTCCCTTTCCCCGCGACCGTGGGGAAAGACGCCCCACCCCTTGCGACATGGGGGGTGGGGCGTGTCTTACCAACGCCAAGCGGTGGACTGTCGCGCGCGGCGTCCATCGATGCAGCTCACCGGGGGCGAGCGCGCAGCGCGGGAGGGTGGTTCCAGCGCGCCGGGACTGCCCAGCCGCGGCTCGCCGGGAGGCTCGCCCTCCCTTCTTACGCCGCCCGATTGTGCCCGGTGCTTCAGCCCGCCCCGAACTCACAGGGCAGGGTCAGGGCGGCGCGCAGTCGACGGAGGTACTCCCGGCGCGGAATCTCGACGGCGCCGAACGTGCGGAGGTGCGGGGTGGACCATTGCGCGTCGAGCAACATGAAACCACGCTGCCTCAGCCGCTCGACCAGATGGGCCAGAGCGACTTTCGAGGCGTTGGACACGCGGGCGAACATCGACTCGCCGAAGAACGCCCCGCCGAGCGCCACGCCGTACAGCCCGCCTACCAGCCGCCCCTCCTGCCAGCTCTCGACGCTGTGGGCGTGCCCCTGGCGATGAAGCTGCCCGTAGACCGTGGTGATTTCGTCTGAAATCCACGTGCCCTCCGCCCGGTCCGCACAGGCCGCCATCACCTCGTCAAACGCGGTATCGACCCGCACCTCGAACACCTCGCGGCGCAGAACCTGCCGCAACGAGCGGGCCACGTGGAACGTCTCCAGCGGCAGAATGCAGCGGGGGTCCGGCGAGAACCAGTAGATCTCCCCATCCTCGTCCGCCATCGGAAACACGCCGCAGCGGTACGCGTGCAGGACAAGCTCGGGCGTCAGGTTCGGGTCCATGGGGCGGCGAGCAAACCGCGGCGGGCGGCGGAGGGGCACCTTACGACGTGCGCGGCCGGTGCCCGGCCCTTCCGCAACGGCATTCGAGACTCTATCCTGTCGGAATGGACAGTGTCCAGACAGGCCACCCCGCCGGCGTCGCCACGGCCCCTCCGGGCCCCGCGCCGACGGCCGTGCCGGTCGCGCCCGACTTTCTGGACTGGCTGGAGCGCAGCCGGGCCGAAGTGGACGCCGCCCTGGCCGCCCACTTCCGAGAACTCGAAATCAGGATGGGGCCGCACAGCCGCCTCCCGGCCGCCGTACAGTATTCGGTGACCGTCGGCGGCAAGCGGCTGCGGCCGTTGCTCGTACTGGAGAGCTGCCGCGTGTGTGGCGGCCGCCGGGAGGCAGCGCTGCCGGCCGCGTTGGCCCTGGAGCTGGTCCACACGTTCTCGCTGATTCATGACGACCTGCCGGCCATGGACGACGACGATACCCGGCGTGGGCAGCCGACCAACCACAAGGTGTTCGGCGAGGGCATGGCCGTGCTGGCGGGAGATTGGCTCGTGACCCACGCGCTGGAGCTGGTGGCCGGGACGGATGTCCCCGCCGAGACGGCCGCGGCGCTCGTGCGCACCTTGGCCGGCGGGACGCGGGCGATGATCGAGGGCCAGGGGGCCGACCTGGACGGCGAACGGCAGCCGGCCCGCCGGGAGTTGGTGGAGTACATCCACGAGCACAAGACGGCGGCCCTGCTGGAGACGAGTTGCCGGCTGGGAGCGCTGTGCGCCGGGGCCCCCGAGGAGACGACGGCGCGGCTGGCCGCGTACGGTCGGCACCTGGGGCTGGCTTTCCAAATCGTCGATGATCTCTTGGATGCGACCGGCTCGGCCGAGGACCTCGGCAAGGGCGTGCGCAAGGACGCCGCCGCCGGCAAACAGACCTATCCCGCCGCGTTCGGCTTGGACGAGAGTCGCCGCCGGGCGGAGGGCCAGGTGGACGCGGCGCTGCGGCAACTGGACCCGTTCGGCGAGCCCGCCGAGCGGCTGCGCGACCTGGCGCGGTACGTTCTGCGGCGAGACCGCTGAGATGCATGTGGCCGACGCGCGGTCGCGGCCCCACGAGGAAAGTGATGGATTCGCTCCTGAGTTCGATTACGTCGCCGAAAGACCTCCAGACACTGACGTTGGAGCAACTGGGGCGCCTAGCCGCGGAGGTCCGCGCGCGGATCATTGACGTGGTCAGCCGCAACGGCGGGCACCTGGCCAGCAACCTGGGCGTGGTGGAGCTGACGCTGGCCCTGCACCGCGCGTTCGATTTCAGCCGGGATTGCCTGCTGTGGGACGTCGGCCACCAGTGCTACGTCCACAAGCTGCTGACCGGGCGGCAGGCGCGGTTCGACACGCTGCGGCAGGCCGGCGGCCTCAGCGGCTTCCCGAACACCGCCGAGGGCCCCTACGATTTGTTCAACGTCGGGCACGCCGGCACCGCCATCGCCACCGCCGTCGGCCTCGCCCGCGGCGACCAGGCCCTGGGGCGTGATCGGCGGGTGGTGGCCTTCGTGGGCGACGCGAGCATCGTCAACGGGGTGGCGTTCGAGGGCCTCAACCAGGCCGGGACGCTGAAGCGCCAGTTCCTGGTCGTGCTCAACGACAACTCGATGGGCATCGCCAAGACACAGGGTGGACTGGCGACGTATCTGGCCCGCTTCCGCGTCAGCAACCTGTACGAGGAAGTCAAACACCAGGTGGCCAGCGTGCTGCCCCGCGTGCCCGTGGTCGGCAAGAGCATGCAGGGCGCCTGGGACCACCTGCGACAGGGTATTAAGGCCACGGTCTCGCCGCACCAGATCTTCGAACAGCTCGGTTTCCTGTATGTCGGGCCGGTGGACGGGCACGACCTGGCGCACCTGATTGATCTGCTGCACTTGCTCAAAGACGTTGCCCAGCCCGTGCTGTTGCACGTCCACACGGAGAAGGGCCGCGGCTGCTCGTGGGCCGCGCACGACCCCTGCGCGTTCCACAGCCCCGGCAAGCTCCAGGTCAACGGCGACGTGGTGTCCCCGGTCAAGAGCGAGCGGAAGAGCTGGACGACGGCGTTCGCCGACGCGCTGATTCGCATCGCCCTCGACGATCCGCGCGTGTACGCACTCACCGCCGCCATGCCCGACGGCACGGGACTGGCCAAGGTCAAGAAGGCCCTGCCGGACCGCGTGCTGGACTGCGGCATCGCCGAAAGCTGCACCGTCGATGTCGCCGCGGGTATGGCCAAGGCCGGCCTGCGCCCGCTGGCGTGCATCTACTCGACGTTCCTTCAGCGGGCCTTCGACCAGGTCTTTCAGGAAGTCGTCCTGCAAGGGCTGCCCGTCGGCTTCTGCCTCGACCGCGCGGGGCTGGTCGGCGGCGACGGCGCCGTCCACCACGGCTATCTCGACATCGCTTACCTGCGCGGGTTCCAGGGCATGGTGCTCATGGCCCCCGCCGACGAACCCGAGTTGGAGCAGGCCCTGCGCTTCGGCCTCAAACTCAACGGACCCTGGGCGGTGCGCTACCCGCGCGACACGGTGCCCGATCCCTTCGGCGAGGCGCCCCCGTTCCACCTCGGCAAGGGCCGCGTCATGCTGGAGGGCCCTGACGCGACCGTTCTGGCATACGGCAGCACCGTCGCGCCGGCGCTGGAAGCCGCCCGCCGGCTCGCCGCCGAGGGCCTCTTCCTCACCGTCGTCAACGCCCGCTTCGCCAAGCCGCTCGATGAGGACATGGTGACGACGGCGGTGACCCGCGGCGTCCCGATCGTCACCGTGGAGGAGCACTCCACCGCGGGCGGGTTCGGCAGCGCGGTCCTGGAGACGGCCAATCGCCTGGGGTTGCCAACCGATGGCATCGTGCGCCTCGGCATGGCCCCGGAGCGGTTCTACGAGCACGGCGCACGGGCCGCGCAGCTCGCCGAGGCGGGCATCGACGCGCCGGGCATCGCGGCGACAGTGCGGCGCGTCGTGCAGGCCGCGCGGTCCGCGGGCGCCGGCGTGCGGGCCCCCGCCGAGCGCGCCCCGCGGTCCCCCTGATGGACGCCTTCGTCGCTCAGCACCTGGAGCGCGTGTCGCGGACCTACGCGATCGTCGTCCCCATGCTGCCGGGGCCGCTCGCGCAGGCGGTGGGGGTGGCCTATCTCGTGATGCGGATCGTGGACACGATCGAGGACGCCCCGGAGCTGTCCACGGAGCAGCGCCGCCGCCTGCTCGACCGGATCGACCCCGCGCTGCAAGGCGACCTGTCGGCGATTCACGAGCTGACGGCCCCGCTCGGCGACACGCCCGCGGAACGGGACCTCCTATGCGCAACGTCGGAAGTCATTGCACGCCTGCGGGCCCTGGAGCCGGCCTACCGCGACGCCATCGCGCGGTGTGCCCAGACGATGAGTGCCGGCGTTCGGCGGCTGATGGCGCGTGCTGCCGAGCGCGGCGGGGCGTACCCGGACGTCCGCGATGCCGCCGAGCTGCGCGAGTACTGCTACTACGTCGCGGGGGTCGTCGGCGAGATGCTCTGCGCGATGATGGCCCACCACCTTCGCCGGCCAAGCCTGCTCAATCAGCGTGAATTGGCGGTCGACCTGGGCATCGGCTTGCAACTGGTCAATATCCTCAAGGACGCGGCGGCCGATTCGGCCCACGGCCGGCGATACCTGCCGGGCGGCGAGACGGGCGAAGCGACCGAGGACCGGGTTTATCGGACCGCCCTGCACGAGGCGCGGCGTTGCCTGCTCCGCGGCATCGACTACGTCCTCGCTCTGCCGGCGTTGGCCGCCGGCGTGCGCTGCTTCTGCGGCCTGCCCATCGCCTGGGGTGGCCTGACGCTGGCCCTGGCCGAGCGTGACCCCGCCGCCGCGAAGATCACCCGCGACGCCGTCCGCGGCGCCATCGACCGGTTCCGGCAACTTGCCGGCGATGATGAGGCGCTGCGGCAGTGGCTATCGGCCGTGATCGAGCCGACACGCGACGGCGCCAACGTGCTGCCCTGACGCGATTGGAGTGGAACTTGGGGGGACTTCCCTGGTATGCTGGATTGACCCAGAGGAGGCGCGGGGCCGGGTGAGGTCCGCGCGCACCCACGTGGACCAGGAGAAGGAGCATGAATACTCGATCCAAGTCCGGTTGGTTGGCCGCGCTCGTTGCCCTGAGCGTCCTGACGTTGTCCGCCGCGGCCCCGGCCGCCCCCGAAGTATGGCCGTTCGACTTGCAGACGACGGGCCAGAACGTCTTCTGGCAGTCCGGTACCCATGTGGATCCGAACGCCGACTGGTACAACGTGGGTTGGGCGATCACCAAGGCGGAAGTCACCGTCAAGTATTCGATCTTTCCCGCGGTGGTGGTGGACATCACCGACCAGATCCCGCCGGAGTTCCGCACCGGCCAGGAGTCGCCGGATGGCCCGGCCCCGGTGGTGATGTTCGATGACCGCATCGTCTACCCGGAGCCGCCGGAACCGGCGGCCGTGGCGGCGGACGTGGAGATCGGTCTCAACGCGGGGGGCTACGGGTATATCGCGGTGACGAACGTCTACTTGGGCGAGATGCAGATGAACCTGCCGCCGTTCGGGAACGTCACCGTGCAGATCAAGGCGATCCGCATCGTCGGCACGGTCAACGCCGAGGCGTTCTGGTACCCCCGCGGCGACGTGAACTGCGACCGCGCGGTGGACTTCGGCGACATCAACCCGTTTGTGCTGGCCCTGACGAACCCGGTCGCGTATGCCCAGGCGTACCCGGATTGCCGCCTGGCGCTGGCCGACATCAACGGCGACGGGCGCGTGGACTTCGGCGACATCAACCCATTCGTCCGGCTACTCACCAATCCGTAGCGGCCGGGCGACTTGGTCCTTCTCGACAACCGGGGGCGGTCGAGGCGCCGGTCGAGCCGCCGCTGGCCGGGATGCGCGCCCTTCCGTCCGGGGCCCCATGTCCGCGAGAGCGCCTATCGGAACCCCGCACGCGCGTGCGGGGCCGAGGATCCCCTCATCCGCGTGGCGGGTTCTGCTACCGAGTTTGGGCCCCCGTGCGGTTCAAAGGAGCTTGTCGAAGACCAGGGCCACAACGGCTGCGACAAGGCCGAGTCCCGACAGAAGTCCAACCATGACCAACGAGAGCAAACAGCCCCTGCGGAACGGTACGCGAAGACGGGAGCTAACGAACGCTGACTGAATCAGGAAACCAACCGGAATCAAGAGCACGAGGGCCAGGTCGATGGCCTTTCGGGAATGTGTGGCCGCGCGGACGATCAGGCAGGCAACCATCACCATGGCGGTATTCAGCATGTTCGATAGAAGCAGCGTGAAGTAGGCATTGCCGAACCCCACGTCGAGCTTCTGGACCCACCGGGCGGTGGCCCGGAGCAGAATCGCGCCAATCAGACTCGCGGCGAAGCAGGCGGCCAGCACTGCAATCAGCCCGGCGGTGGTTCTGTCCATAAGTCCGTTCCCTCCTCAAACGTGGCAAACCGCGCTGATTCCGCGCCCCGTCGTCGACACGGGCCGCACCCTTCGGGGAGGTGAAGCGCCGGCGGCCCTGTCGCGCGGACCTCCGACGGTCGTTCAACTCCCGATCCGCTCCATCCCGCGCATGTACGGCCGCAGCGCCGGCGGCACCGTCACGCTCCCGTCCGCGTTCTGGTTGATCTCCAGCAACGGAATGAGAATGCGCGGGCTGGCGACCACGGTGTTGTTCAGCGTGTGGCAGAAGTCCGGCTTGCCGGTGTTCGCCCGCCGGTAGCGCAGATTGAGCCGCCGGGCCTGGAAGTCGTGGAACCGGCTGGCGGAGTGCGTCTCCCCATAGGCGTCGCGGCTGGGCATCCACGTCTCGATGTCGTACATGCGGACCTTGCCCTGCCCCATCTCGCCGGTGCAGACCTCGACGACGCGATACGGCAACTCGAGGGCCTGTAGCACGGCCTCGGCGTTCCGCACGATGGCTTCGTGCCAATGGGCCGACTCCGCCGGATCGGCCCGACACACGACGACCTGCTCCAGCTTGTCAAACGTGTGGATGCGATACAGCCCCCGCGTGTCCTTGCCCGCGGCGCCCGCCTCCCGCCGAAAGCACGTCGTCCGGGCCACGTAGAGCTTCGGCAGCTCGGCCTCTTCCAGGATTTCGTCGGCGTGATAGCCGGTGACCGGCACTTCCGCCGTCCCCACCAGGCTCTGGCCGTCACGCTCGCAGAGGTACACCTCCTCGCGGTGCAGCGGAAAGAACCCCGTGCCGTACATCAGCTTGTCGGCGACCAGCGGCGGCACGGTCAGCGGCGTCCAACCGCGCTCGATCATCAGGTCCCACGCCAGCCGCAGCACGGCCTCGTGCAGCACGGCCCCCGCGCCGCGCAGGACGTAGTTGCGGCTGCCGGCGATCTTCACGCCGCGGTCGACGTCGATGATGCCCAGCGTCGTCCCGAGTTCCAGGTGGTCCTTGAAGGCGAAGCCGAAGGCGGCCTTGGGCCGCGGCGTGCCCCAGTGTCGGACTTCGACGTTGCACTCCGGACCGTGGCCCACGGGGGCGGCCGCGTCGGGAACCTGCGGCACGAGCAACAGCAGGTCGCGCAGCTCGGCGTCGATCTTCTCGCGCTCTGCGTCAATCTCCTTGAGGCGGGCCTTCAGTTGCCCCATCGCCTGACTGAGCGCCGCCTTCTCCTCCTTCGGCGCCTTGGCGATCCGCTCGCCCGTCTGGTTCTGTTGGTGGCGCAGGTCGTTGAACTCGGTCTCCAACGCCCGGCGGCGGGCATCGACGGCCAGCAAGCGGTCGAGGTCGACCGTCATGCCCTTGTCGGCCGCCGCCTTGCGCACCAGCTCCGGGTTCTCACGAATCAGCTTGAGGTCGATCATCGCTCCGCTTTCTTCGACTGGTCCGCCACGTGGTCACAGGAGGTCTGATGACCGACATGGTGCGGAGATTATACGGTCGGCCGTCAGGTCCGGGTGTTGCCGTTGGGGGAGCGGACGGGCGAGAGCTGGAACTCGGCCCGGCACCCCGGCCGCGCGCAGCGGACCGTCAGCGTCGGCACCGCCGCCAGTTCCGCGGGGTCGGTGTTGAGAATGGCCAGCACCGTGGGCGTCAGGGCGTGGGCCGCGTGGATGCACAGCCCCGCGGGCAACGTGGCGTGAATCGTGAAGGCCAATTGGGCGAATCCCCCCGCGGGGCACCCGCCCGCCTCCGGCCCGTGCGTGACCGTGACGCGGACCGCCGGCGGTGTGTGGGCGGCGTCGGGCTCCGCCCGCTGCGGTTCCGCCGCCGCCACGCTGGAATCGGACGGGGTGGGTTCCTCCAACCCCGTGGCACCTGTGTCGATGTCAAACACAATCACATTACGGCGCCGGTCCATCGCCAGATTGGCCAGTTCGTCGGCCCGCCGGTTCTCTTCGCGCCGCAGGTGTTGCAGCGACCAGCCGCCGATGCGCAGCAGGAGCATCTGCACCTGGCGGTGCAGCGGTGAGAGGTTGGCGCTCTTGACCTCGTATTCGCCGGTGACCTGCCGGACCAGCAGCTCGCTGTCGGAGTAGATCGTGATCGGCTGCGGGTCGCACTGGCGGGCCCGCTCCAGGCCGCGAATCAGGGCGTGATACTCGGCGGCGTTGTTCGTCTGTCGTCCGAGGAAGTAGGCGGCCTCGTGAATCAGCTCCCCGCCGGCCTGCCGGAGCACGACCCCCGCCCCGGCCGGCCCCGGATTGCCGCGCGACCCGCCGTCGATGTGCAGGATCAGACCCACGGGGCGTCGCCGCTCAGGAATCCTTGGCCAGGTAGAGGATGCGTCCGCAGTTGTCGCAGGTGATGAGGTCGTCGCGCGTCATCAAAGCATTGGCCCGCTCCGCCGCCAGCGACATGTTGCAGCCCTCGCACAGGAACTCGGCCCGGCGCGGATGGACCTGGACGACCCGCGCCATGACCTCTCCGTCGTACCGCTCCGAGACGCGGTTGAACAGATCGAACGCTTTGGGCGTCAGCCGGTCGGCGGCTTCGTCGCGCCGGCGCTGAAGCGTGGTCAATCGCTCCGCGAACGACTCGCGGGCCTGCGCGTACTGCGCCTGGAGGTGGTTCAACCGCTCGACCTCGTGCCGCAGGGCCTCCTCGTGCTCGGCCAGGGCCTTCTTGCGGGCCTCCACGGCCGACAGCAGCTCGAACGCCCGGCTTTCCAGCCGCGTCAGGTCGGCCTTCTCGTTGTTGAGCTGGCTCAGGACGGCCGCGTACTCCTTGTTCGTGCGGACCGTGTTGAGGTTGTCGCGGAGCTTGCCGACGTGCGCCCCGCGGGCCTTGAGGTCCACGTCCAACTCGTCCGCCTGCATCTGCGTCCGCTTGAGTTCGTCCCGCTCCGCGGCCAACGCTTCCTCGGCCGCCTTCAGCTTGGCCCCCTGCCGCGATACGCCCCGCTCCTTGGCGGCCAACTGCCGCCGGATGTCCACGATTTGCAGCTCGATCTCCTGGAGCGTCAGCAAAGACTCGAGCAGGGCTCCCATTCACGCTCTCCGCCGGATCGTGTCACAGAACCAGGTACGAACCCCGAAGTATGATCGAAAGCCCCCCGGCCTGCAAGCCGCCGGTCACGGCCCCGGGCGCGCGGCCGGGGCCGCGTAGCGCGGCACGCCAGCGGTCAGGGGTGCCCTTCGCCGGGGTCGGCGTAGCGTTTCACGACGGCGCGGATGCGTTCGTCCGGCGAGTAGCCCAGCGCGAAGCGGGCGTTGTGGGCCACGGTCGGCAGCGGGCACGCGACCAACTCGATGAGTTGTTGCTGCACGCCCGGCCCGCCCCGCGAGCCGAGCCAGACGCACGCGGCCCGCACAAGGTTGTAGTCCCGCGTCGGCAGCTCCAGCAACGCCGGGCCGCGCGGCCCCGCCGCGCACAGCACCGCCCGCGGCTCGGGCTGATAGTCCCACCGGTCCGCGATTCGGCGGCTCAGAATGCGCCACAAGTAGGCGGCCCGCGGCTCCAGCCGAGGGGCCACGGCGACGGACGCGCCGCGCCGCGGTTGGGCCTGCCACCAGTCGCGCAGCGCCCGTCGGTCCGCCTCCAGGTCGATGGTCGCGGCGGCAACATGATCGAAGTCCGCCGGATACAGGTCGTGCCAGGTCCGCGGGGGCGCGTCGTCGGTCCAGACGACGGTACCAAGGCGTTGACCACTCGCCTTCAGGTCGAAGTGCAGCAAGCCGAGCGTCGTTTCGTAACAGGTGGCGCTCAACGCCGGCGGCTGACTCGCCGGGGCCGCCAGCAGCCGGATCAGCGACGTGTGCAGCAGGACGCGCAGGTCGTCCGGTGGCGCCGGCCGCGTCATGGCCGGTTGTTCCATCAGCCACGCGATGGCGGCCGGACCGCGCGCGACGAGGAGGTTGAAGTGCTCGGTCCAGACCGCGTGGGGATCAAGGGTCAGCAGCGGTCGGGCGGCGGCCGCGATGTCTCCCACGTCGGAGGACGAAGATCCTGTTCGGCCGTCACGTGATGGCCGGGCGGCGGGCGTCTGACACCCCGTCGCCCACAGGATCAACGCCCCCGCGAGCGGCACCGCCGCACGCTTCGTCCACCGATCGGTCATATTGGTCCGGTCCATTCCGTGCGGTACAATCCGCATCCCACGAAGATAGCGAATTGGGAGCGCGCATGGAACGGACGCTGATTATCTTTAAGCCGGACGCCATGAATCGGCAGCTTGTCGGGCGGATTCTGGGCCGGTTCGAGGACCGGGGGCTGCGAATCGCGGCGCTGAAGCTCCAGCAGTCGCCACGGTCGCAGGTGGAGCGGCATTACGAGGTGCATCGCGGCAAGCCGTTCTACGGCTCGCTGGTGGAGTTCATGACGGCGGGTCCGGTAATCGTGGGCGTGCTGGAGGGGCCGAGCGCGGTGGCGGTCGTGCGGAACATGCTCGGGCCGACCAACGGCTTGAACGCGCCCCCCGGGACGATCCGCGGCGACTTCGGGCTCGACCAGCAATACAACCTCGTCCATGCCAGCGACAGCCCCGAGACCGCTCGTCAGGAAATCGAGCTGTTCTTCAAGCCGGAAGAGGTCGTGAGCTACGAGCGCGTGACGGACCGGTGGATAGTAAGGAGGAGTGATGCCTCGTGAACCCGCGGCGGGTGAAGTCCGACGACCGGGCCCGGTGTGAATCTCGGGGCCTGGCACTTAGCCGGGCAGAATGCCGGCGTCGGACCGCGACAGCGTGACGTTCTTGACCCTCCCCCAACCCCTCCCTGAGAGGGAGGGGAGTCGGTGGTCCGGCGCGGGTGCGAGCCGCTCCGAGGAAGACGCATGAAAGTCAAACCGATCGCCGATCATCCCCAGAACGAAGTGACGATGGAGGGGGCGAAGGGCGTCCGCATGAGGATGCTCATCGGCCCCCAGGACGGGGCCGACGTCTTTCACATGCGGCACTTCGAGGTCGCCGTCGGCGGCCACTCTCCCCACCACACCCACGACTACGAGCATGAGGTGCTCATTCTCAAGGGGCAGGGGCTGGTCAAGAGCGCGCGCGGCGACCGGCCGTGCAAGCCCGGCGACGTGGTCTGGGTGCCGCCGAATGAAAAACACCAGTTTCAGAACACCGGGGGCGAGCCGCTGGAGTTCATCTGCCTGATTCCCGCGCCGCGCGATTGCACGAAGTGATCGGGGCCGGCCGACGCGAGTACGAAGGGAGCCGAACATGTCCACGTTGTCACGGCGGGAGATCCTGGGGTCGGCGGCAGTCGTCGGCGGCTGGCTGGCGTTCGGGACCGGTCGCGCGTGGGGGCAAGGTAGTCCAGCCGGTGGCGGCGGTGGCGCGGACCCGGCCAACGGACCCTACCAGTTGCCGCCGCTGCCCTACGGCTATGCCGATCTGGAACCGTTCATCGACGCGGCGACGATGAAGCTGCACCACGACGTGCATCACGCCGGCTACGTGCGCGGGGCCAACGCCGCGGTCGCGGAGCTGGAGTCGATCCGGCGCACCGGCGGCGACGCGATCAAGCAGGTGCGGGCGGTGACGGACACGCTGGCGTTCAACCTGTCCGGACACCTGCTGCACAACCTGTTCTGGACCAGCATGAAGCCCGGAGGAGGCGGCGACCCGCCCGCCGACAGCCAGACGGCCCGCATGATCGTCCGCGATTTCGGTTCGTTCGACGCGTTGCGGGCGAACCTGGCTGCGGCGGCCGCGCAGGTGCAGGGCAGCGGCTGGGCGGTGCTGGCATATGAGCCGACGGCCCAGCGGCTGCTCGTGCTCCAGGCGGAGAAGCACCAGAACACGGGCGTGTGGGGCGCTGTGCCGCTCCTGGCCCTGGACGTGTGGGAGCACGCGTATTACCTGAAGTACCAGAACAAGCGCACGGAGTTCATTAGCGCGTTCCTGGAGATCGTGGACTGGGGCAGCGTTGAGCAGCGCCTGCAAGCCGCCCTGAAGCCGGCGTGACGCCGCCGCGGACCGCCATTCGGTACTCGGTACGCAGGACTCGGAACGCCGCCCGCGCAACGGACCCTCTTCTTCGTGGCATCCATCCCACCACGCACAGCGGTCGCCGGCGGGCCCCCGGAGGGCACGTCGCTCGGCGTGCAAATCGCGGCCCTGGCCCTGGTCATCGGGCCGCTGATCGTCCTGTCGCAGATCATCGCCGTGTGGCGGACCGACGTGGTCGACGACCAGATGTTCGCCTACTACGGCTGGCGCCTCGCCCACGGCGCCACGGTCTACCTCGACGTCTGGGACAACAAGCCCCCGGGCATCTACTGGATCAACGCCATCGGCATGCTCGTCGGCGGGGGGAGCTACTACGGCGTCGTCGCGATGTGCGTCCTGGCGCTGATCGTGGCCCACGCGGCGTTCTTCGTGGCCGCCGCCTCGGTGTATAGCCGCGGGGCCGCCGCCCTGACCACGATGCTGCTCAGTTTCTACCTCATGCACGCCGACTTCACGGGCGGCACCAACCGCACGGAGACATTCCTGGTGGCGTGCGAGCTGGTCGCGGTCGCGTTCTACCTGCGCGGCTGGGTCCGCGACCGGTGGTGGACGTGGTATGCCACCGGACTGTTCGCCGGCCTCGCGTTCCTCTTCAAGCAGGTCGGTCTGGCGGCGTGGGGCTGCATGGGGCTGCACCTCATCGTGCTGGTCGTGACGCGGCAACTGCCGGCGGGCGTCGGCTTCCGTCGCGCCGTGCTGCTGCTGCTCGGGGCCGTTACAACCGTGGGGGCCGCTGCCGGATACCTTGCCAGTCAGGGAGCGCTCTACGAAGCGTGCTTTGCCGCCTTCGGTTTCAATCGGGCGTACTTCGCCACCGGCGACAGCCAGTTTCCGTACAACTACAAGAATTGGATCCTGCTGAAGGACCACTTCAAGCCGGTCATGCTGCTGCCCTCCTTGATGGCGGTGGCGGCGATGATCCACGCCTTTCTGTGGTGGCTGCGGCCGGAGTTTCGGCCGCCGGAGATCGCGGCCCGCCTGTGGGCCCCGCGCACGACGTGCCCGTATCACGTGCCGCTCTTTGCGGCGTGGTTCGGCGTGGCGATGTACGGGGCGCTGCTGAGCCCGCACGCTTTTCGGCATTACCTGGTGCCGACCATTCCGCCGCTGCTCCTGCTGGCCGGGTACCTGGTCCACGTGCTACGGGCGGAGACGACGGTGCTGCGGCGGCTTCAGCAGCGGGCGTGGGTGACGGCCGCGTTCGTTATCATGGCGTACTTCGCGTGGCAGGCCGCTTGGTGGCAATTCACCGAGGTGTCCAAGGTCTGGGTCAACCGCATTGACCCCTGGCTGACGGGCACGGGGACGTACGATGCGGCCCACTGGGAAGTCGTCGGCGAAGCCGTCAAACGGCACACCGGCCCCGACGATCGCATTCACTGCTGGGGCTACATGCCGGGCGTGTACCTGGAGGCCCGGCGGATCAACGCCTGCCGCTTCACCACCGCGGAGAAGATCGGCCAGGTGGGGAGCGGGGCGGCGTTCGTGCTGCGGGAGATCGAGGACAGGCTGCGTGCCCACCCGCCCGTGCTGATTACGATCCAGGCGGAGGACTACCTGTGGCTCCACGGGCGCAGCCCGCGCGGGCTGCCGTCCGACTCAACCATCGGACCGTGGCTCGATGAGCACTACCAACTCGTGGAAGAGATCCCCAAGTTCGAGACCGTGCTCGTGTTCAAGCGCCGCGACCGGGTGGACCCCGCGCGCGACGCGAACCTCGACGAGCGGCTCGGTCTGCTCCTGGGGGTCAGCCAACCCGCGACGCCGCCTTCGTGAATCGGGCCGTGTGAAGGCACTCCCGGCACGGGTATCCGGTCGCTGGACCCCGCGCAGAAAAGAGCGGTGCTCCCAAACGCTGCCCGGGAGCACCGCTGTTCGCTACTCAACTTGTGTGCAGCGCGCGGACTAGCGCCGCCGCAGCACCAACCCAAACGCCAGCAACGCGATCGTCGCCGGCTCCGGCACGAACATGAAGTTCGGGCCGAAACGCCCGCGGCCCGTCGACGTCAGGGCCGGGAAGGTGAAGCCCAGGCTGCCGGCCGTCGGATAACGGCTGGCCGTCCAGGTCACCTCGGGCGCCATGTTCAGTGTGGTGGCGCCGGAGACGTACCAGTCGTTGTCGGCTTCGGTGTCCAGACCGCCGATCGTGTACGTCTTGCCCTGTTGCAGCATCAGGCTGCTAATGGGCTTGTAGTGGAACAAGCCGGTAATGGGGTCGTTCACGTCGATGGTGGTTGACGCCAGGAGCTGCTGGGTCTGCGTGTCCCAGATGCCAACCTGGTGCGGACCTTCCAAGCCCGCGTGGTTGGGATCGGTGTAGTACCCCAGGTGGGTGGCGTAGATGGTCTGGTTGGGGACGAAATCCCAGCCGATCACGTCGCCGGTCGAGGCACCGTAATACACGGTGTACTCAGTCCCACCGGTCCAGTTCAATACCGCCGGGTTCTGCGCCAGCGCTAGCGGTGCGCAGAGGCCGAGCACAATGAGAGCCAACGAGAGTTTCTTCATCAAAACTCCTCCTCAGGGAATGTCGCAGATGGGCCGCCTTTCCCTCCTCGGTCATGCCCACCTCCGCCGACGGCCCCGTGCCACCGGCGGCATCAATCCAACTCCACAACCCGGAGATTACCTCGGAGGGGACCGTGGGTCAAGCCAATTCTCTGGCGGTTGCTGAGCTCCTCGCGGGGCAAGGAACGCGCCGTTATACTCGGCCTATGTTCGTCGTTTCCCACGGAATCGATCTGGTTGGAATCGCGCGCATCGAACGGATGTGGAGCGATCACGGGGAACGGTTCCTGGCGAGAATATTATCGGACACTGAGCGGGCCTATTGTCTGGACTGCAAAAACCCCGCGGTTCGGCTGGCCGGGCGCGTGGCGGCCAAGGAAGCCGTCATGAAAATGCTCGGCACGGGTTGGCGCGGCGGGATCGAGTGGACCGACATCGAGACCTTGCCGGACCCCCTCGGGAAGCCGCTAGTCACCTTGCGCGGTCACACCGCCCGCCTGGCCGAGGAACTCGGCATCCGTCAGGTGTTGATCTCGATTTCGCACACCGGGGAGTACGCGATGGCGTCCGCACTGGGTTTGAGCGACGCCGAACGCCACCCCTAATCCGCAGACCATCTCGTTCGGAGTCATCCGCTGTAATCGGGCACTCCCGCACCCGAGAGCTGCGGACGTCCCCACCACGTGTGCATTCGGGGTCTTGGGACGTCAATCGGGAGGGCGAGCCTCCCGGCGAGCCGCGGCTCGGCAGGCCGGCAGGGTCGCCGCAGGAGACAGCCTCGCCCTCCCGTGTCGCGCGACTGCGAATACCCTCTTAGCGAATGTTCGCCCGCACGTCGAAGTCGTGGGCCGTGGCGCCGCTGGCGTCGGTCACACGCCATAGAAGCTGCGGGTAGGGCGGGTCGGTGTCCTCGCGGACGAACGCGAAGTCGATCCGGCCGCCGCGGAAGAACTCATCGCAGCCGGCCGCCAGCGCGGAGCGACCCGACGGGGCCAGCACGTGTCGCGGGGCCTGCAGGCCGCGGCACTCGCACCCGGTGCCCTGGATGTCGGAGGCGACCCGGCGACCGGAGCCGCTGCCCAGCGCGGTGGAGCCGGTGATGCGATCGGTCTCGTCCACGTAGTAGAAGGCGTCCTGTTGGCAATCGGGGTCGGCGGTCGAGACGATCGTCGTGTCGCAGGGCGCGGGCCGGCTGCGGCTGACTTTGAGCGCCTGACCGCTGCTGGTCGTGCCCGGGTTGTGGAAGTAAATCTCGTTGGGAACGGGGACCATCATCCCCGCGCTGGTGAAGGCGTTGTCATACGTGGGGCTGGCGCCCTGGGCCGGGCCGACGGCGGAAGCCAGGGTGCTGCCGGACACGCCGCCGGTGCTGCGGAACTGCCCGCCGCGATGGAAGTAGACGAGGGCGGGGCCGCGGATGCACAGGTTGCCGAAGGGCAGTGACTCGCCCGCCCGCACCTGCGTATAGCCGAAGGAGGTGTACAGCGCCACGTCATCGGGGCACACGGCGCCTTCGGGGTACTCGGTGCCGTTGACGTATGCCACCAGGACCATGAAGTAATGCACATAGTCCTCGGCGTAGTTGCGCATCGAGATACGCATGAACTTGCGGGCCTGCGGCTCGGCGCAGGGGTCGGTGAAGCCGCCCGTCCCGGAGCCGATCGTGGACCCGGTCTGCCGGCCGCTGGTGCCGGGGCCGGTGGTCCCGCCCGTGCCGCCGACGTACGGGAACGGCATGCCCAGGACATCCAACATGCTCCCCACGCCGCCGCAGCCGGCCGTGAGGGTGGCCAGGAGGCCGACCATCCCCACCAACGTCGTCCGCCCCCACCGGTGCGCAACGCCGCATCGCATTCCAGGTACTCCTTTGGGCCGTCCGGCCGCCGTCGTGGCACGCGGTCCCTGTGAAGGGCTGCCGGCGACCCTCGAACGAACTATATCCAGGCCCCAGGTTTCCCACAAGCGGCGTCGGGGGGGGCTCGGGCGGCGATTGCGAATTGCGTTGCGGCGAGCTTTGCGCGAAACTGCTTGCCCGGACGGAGTGAGCGACCCATGAGCGACGCGGACACCCCTCGGCCGTCGAAAGTCCTGATTGCGGACGACAACCCGCAGATTCTTGAGCTGCTGGAAGCGTATCTTGAACCGCTGAATGTTCAGGTGCGCGTGGCCGCCGACGGGGAGGCGACGCTGGCCGCCGTCGAACGCGACGAACCCGACCTCATCCTGCTGGACATCATGATGCCGAAGCGCAGCGGTTTCGAGGTGTGCCGGTTGCTCAAGGAGGACCCGCGCTACCGTGACATTCCGATCATCATGGTCACGGCGCTGAACGAGCTGGGGGACATGGAGCGCGCCCGCGAGTGCGGCGGGGACGATTTCCTCAGCAAACCGGTCAACAAGATCGAATTGCTGGCCCGCGTGCAAAACCTGCTTAAGCTGCGGCACCTCAAGCGGTCGCTCGGCCACCGGACGGACGACGGCCCGGCGGCCACGTAGACGACCGTCTCCACGGCGGCCAGGCGGCCGGCTTGAAACGGACGGCACGGGGGGGCATACCGCTGGCCGCCAGGTGCCAGCGCAGACGCAGCACGTCGGCGTACAGCGCACCACGGACGTGCACCACCTGCACCCGATCGGGCTGGAGCCGGTGGTCCAGGTCGATCAGGTCCGCCAGGTCCGCGAGCGTGCCGCGGCGGCCATCAACGTACACTTCGCCTTGTTCATCGAGGACGACGTGTCGGACGCGCGGCCGAGCGGGCCGCAGAAGCAGACGGACCGCGGTCCCCGTCGGCGGGATGAGCGGGGTGTGCGCCTCGGCCCAAAGTGATCCGTAGCGGCTGGGGAAGCGGCGGGACAGCGCGAAGAAGCTCTCCGGGAAGTCGACGAGGGCGAATCCGGCGCCCGTGTACTCGCACATCAGCCGGCCGTCGGCCCGCGGCAACGAGCCGGCGTAGATCCACGGGCGCGCCGGGCGTGGGCCCGCCAGCTCCACATCGCGTAGCCACGTGTAGGCGTCGACCGTGTGGCGTCGGCCGTCGAGCTCCCATTCCAATAGAACCTCGACGAGATCGCCCGCCGGCGGACCGTAGACCCCCGTGTCCGGATCGAGGACCGGCGGGTGCCCGGGATTGAGCCCGATCAGTCCGAGCGCCATCCACACGTCGGTGGCCGATGCCTCGAGGCGGAGGATGCTCTCGTGCTCTTTTCCGGGCCAGCACGCGAGGAACTCCAGCGGGCCCTGCCGCAGCACGACCTTCGCCTGCACGCAGACGGCGGGAAGGCGCCAGTCGATCCACACGCCGGGCTGAAACAGGCGGCGGTCGTCGGGTGTCGCTGGGTCTGACTGGCCGAGGGCCGCGCTCACCACGAACAGCCAGAGCAATACGGCGCCGGGCCGGCGGGCCCCGCACTGGCGTGCGGGGTTCGGATCGGCGCCGCGCCTGAGGCCCAAACAGAACCCACCACGCCAGTGGTGGGACTTCGCCCCGCACTGGCGTGCGGGGTTCGGATCGGCGCCGCGCCTGAGGCCCAAACAGAACCCACCACGCCAGTGGTGGGACTTCGCCCCGCACTGGCGTGCGGGGTTCGGATCGGGGCGCTTAGGCTCCGGAGCTGGTGAACGTCGGGAACGCTTCGTCCTCAGCCTCTTTCTGGATGATGATCTTGGCCTTGACGAGGATGAGCAGGGTGCGCGTGTCCTTGACGGTGGTCTGGTTGGTGAAGGCCCGTTTGAGTACGGGGATCTTGCTGAGGATCGGCACGCCGGCCTCGACTTCGATCTCGCCCACCTGCTTCAGGCCGCCGAGCAGGACCGTGCCGCCGTCGGGGACGGACACCGTGGTCTGCAACACCGCGAACGACTGGTCGGGCAGCATGATGAACGCGCCGGGCGAATTGCCGCTGGCCCGTTGCACCTCGAACTTCTCGAAGGTCGGCTCGTCACGCTGCTGGACCTGGAGGGTCAGCGTGACATAGCGGCGGTCGGCGCTGATGGTGCCCTCGACGTACATGTTCACGCCGCTGTCGGCCTGGCTCTGGACGGGCTGGAAACCGACGGCACCTTCGGCCAGCCGCGGTTCGAGGCTGCCGACGTAAGACCGCGAACGGCCCACGGAGATCGAGGACGCCTGCCCGTTGAACAGCACCAGCCGCGGGGCCTGCACGATGCTGGACCGGGCGTTGGCTTGCGTGGCGCGAATCAGGAAGTCCACCTGGAGGTTGTCCAGGAAGGAGCCGGCGATGTTCAGCGCCGGGGTCAGCCCGGATTGCGACGCGAACGAGCCCGGCACGCCCGTGTTCCGCGGCGCGACCAGCGACATCGAGCCCTGCTGCATCGAGATCGGCGTCATGCTGTCGATTTGCGGGATGATTCCGCCGCTGGGCGGCACGAATCCCGGCTGATTGTAGGGCTGAAGCGGCACGGCCCCCGCCGTCATCGGTTGCCCGAACGCGGGCGAGACGGGGGTCCGACCAATGCGTGAGTAGTCGCGCGGCACCAGGACAATCGCCCCCGTCGCGGGGTCCACAATCGCCCCGCCCTGGGGGTTCTGGGCCTGATCGAAGCCGGCACTGCCGGCGTTGAAGACGAAGTCGAGGTCGACGCCGAACTCCTCCAGGAAGTTCGAGGTCACGTTGAGGAACCGGGTCTCGACGCTGATTTGCAGCGCGCGGGTCTCGCGGAGCTGGCTCAGAAGGTCGGTCACCTGACGGTGGGCGTCCGAGGTGTTGTAGACGATGAGCTGGCCGTTCAGCTCGCGGATCGAGGCGTCGCCGCCGCCGGTCTCACGCCACGAGTCCGGCTCGACCGTCTGGCGAATGATGTCGAGGATTTGTTCCACGAGCTGTTCGGTACCCTGGCCCTGGTCCTCGGTACCCCCCTGGCCGCCCCCCTGGCCGCCGCCCTGGCCGAACATGCCGCTGCCGCCCCCGCCGCCACCCTGCCCGCCCTGACCCATGCCCTGCGTCACGTCGAAGGTATTGGTGCGGGCGGCCCGCGGGATGTTCACCAGCAAGTCGCGGATGTCGTAAATCAGGACGAGCTTATCGCGGTCCAGCTTCTCTTTGGTGGCGATGCGCAACAGGCCCTCACCGATTGCAAAGGCCAGCTCGGTGTCCCCGCCGACTTGCGACAGAATCTCGCGCAGGATCGTGCGGAAGCTCACGTTGCTCAGTTGCACCGTGACCGGTGCGTCCCGCCGAATGTCGTAAGCGTCCAGGTCCACCCAGTCCACCGCGAGGTTGACCTTGGTCATCTCCGCGAGGAACTCCATGACCTGCTCGAACGGCGTCTCCTGGAACCGCACGTCCGGCACGCTCATGCCCAGTTGCCGGTTGAGCTCCACGTCGCCCAGCGCCTGCCCCGTGCTCAGCCCCAGCCGCGCCCGCTGCGCCGTCAGCTCCAGCCAGTTCCGCGGGTACATGACGTCCACGTCCCACGGAATCAACGCCTCTTCCGCGTTGACCAACGCCCGCCGCGTCTGCACGTTCACATCGTGCTGCCAACGGGCCTGGTGGTCGAACGATTCCAGGTCCTCCGCCCAGTTAAGCTGGTAGCGGGCCTCGGCGTTGGCCGGGTCGATCCGCAGGATTTCGCGCAGCACTTCCGCCGCCTCGCTGTACCGCCGCTCCCGCCGCAACTGCTCCACCGAGTTGAACAGTTGCAGTACCTTTTCGGCCTTCTGCTGCTCGATCTGACGGGTGCGCTCGGCGACGCGGCGGGCGATCTCGTCGCGCTGCTCGCGGGCCGTGGCGCGGGCGAAGTCGTCCGCCGCCCGCTCCAGTTCCTGCCGCAACTGCAACACCGCCTCGCGGGCCGTCTGATACTTCGAGATCGGCTCGGCGTAGTTGGCCGCCGCCTCAATCGTCTGTAGCGCGGTGGCCACCTTCGTGCGGGCGGCGGCGAAATCGTTGTTGGTCATGTCCACCCGGGCCGCGCCCGACAAGGACTCGGCCATGGCCACGGCGCGCTGCCACAGCAGCGCGTCACGAATCCGCAGCTCATCCGTCGGCGTCAGCCGCCGTGGTTCCGACGGCGCCGCGGTCGGCACGGGCTCGGCGGGGGGTTCGGCCGGCGGCGGTTCACTGGGCGCGGCTTCCGTGACCACCGTCCCGTCGACAGTCTCGTCCGGGTGGGCCGCTTCGGCCAGCCGGCGTTTCTCGGCGATCCGGGCGCATTGCGCCGTGGCGCGGGCGCGGGCTGCCGCGGGCGCGTACCGGTTCCCCTCCACCGCGCGATAGGCCGACTCCGCCACGGACCAGGCCCCGACCTCGTAGGCGGCGTCCGCCTGGGCCAGGTCCTGCAAGGCCCGCTCGTGGCCCTTGATCGCGTCCGGCAGCAGGGCCAGCAACTCGTCGAGTCGGGCCCGTTCGGCGTCGCTCAGGGATTCACGGTCGATGGCCAGAAGCGCCTCCTGCGCTGCGATGTACTCCTGCTGCTCGAAGAGCGTGACCGCGGCCTGCATGCGCTCGCTCTGGGCCGCCGCCAAGGGCAGCCAGCCGCCCACCATCAGCACCGCCAGCCCGCTCCAGACTCGCACCGCCAATGACATCCGGATCTCCTTCGACGTCGACGCGCCGCGCTCGCTACTCCGAGCCGGCCGGTCCATCGCCGCGATACGAAGGCGCACGTATCGCACGCTCACCCGCCCTGCTCCGACCACACCGCAGCGGCCGGGGCGGATGAACCGAGGAAGTCGGGCATGGGTACCCCATGCAACATCCGGGCGGCAGTGTAGTCCCCCACCCCCCTCGACGCAACGGGCAATGTGACCCGGTGACAAGCCCCACCGGTCCGGTCCGCGGCCCCGCGCCGCCGGCCCACCGGGGCTATGATTCCAGCATGGGCCTTCCAAATATCGTTGAACTCCGGCTGGCGGGGCTACGCTGTGCCGGGTGCGTTCACGCCGTGGAAGGAGCACTGCGACGGGTGCCCGGCGTCCGCGACGCCAGTGTCAACCTGGCCACCGCGCGGGCCACCGTAGAGCTGGCGGCCGCCCCGGAAACGCAGACCCCCGCGCGCCTGATCGCCGCCGTCCGGGCGGCCGGCTACGACGCCGACTGGCTCGGCGGTGACGCGCGGGCCTCGATCACCGTGGGGACCGCGCCGCGCCGCCCACCGTATCGCCTGGTGGCTGCGGTGCTGCTGGGCGCGCCGCTGGTGGTGGCGCACCTCGCCGGCGTCATGGGGGACGGCTGGTGGCCGACGGAAGCGTCGCTTTCCGCCGTCCTTGGGGCATGGGGTATCCAGGCCGGATTGGCGATGGTGGTGCTAGCGCTGGCGGGGGGACCGATGCTGCTCGGGGCCGGGCGGGCGCTGCCGGCGGGACGGGCCAACATGGACCTGCTCGTCAGCCTCGGGGCGCTGACGGCCTTCGGCGCGGGCTTGTTCGGCGCGGCGCTGGGCTTGCACGAGTTCATCCTGTTCGACGCCGCCGTCATGATCGTGCTCTTCGTCGCCCTGGGCAAGACGATCGAAGAACACACCCGCGCGCGGGCCCGCGGCGCGTTTCAAGCACTGCTGGGACGCCTGCCACAGACCGCTTGGCGTGTAACGGCTGCCGGTGTCGAACGCGTGTCCGCCGATGCCGTGCGCGTCGGTGACCGCGTGCGCGTCCCGGCCCACGACATCATCCCGGTCGATGGCGAAGTCATTGACGGCCAAGCCACCCTGGACGAGTCGCTGCTCACGGGCGAGTCCCTGCCGGTCGAGCGCGGCGTGGGGCAGACCGTCCTGGGCGGCACGCGCGTGGCCGAGGGGAGCGTGGACCTCCGCGCGACCGCCACCGGCCGCGGCAGCGCCGCCGCTCGCATGGTGCAGCTCGTTGAGCAAGCACTCGCCGCCAAGCCCCCCTGGCAACGCCTGGCCGACCGCGTCGCCGCCGTCTTTGTGCCGGCGGTGCTCGTGACGGCGGCGGCCACGTTCGTGGGGTGGAAATGGGGGGCGGGGGCGGACACGCTGTGGGCCCTGCAACGCATGATCGCCACGCTTGTGGTCGCTTGCCCCTGCGCGCTGGGGCTGGCTATTCCCACCGCCGTCCTGGTCGGCACAACGCGGGCGGCGGAGCAGGGGGTTCTGGTTCGTCATCCGGCCGCCCTCGAAGCCGCGGGTCATCTGCGGCACCTGCTGCTGGACAAGACGGGGACGCTGACAATTGGCCGGCCCGCCGTGACGGCGATCGAACCCTGCGACGGTCTCGGCGAGGACGACGCGGTCCGGCTGGCCGCCGCCGCGGAACAAGTCAGCAGCCATCCGCTGGCCCGCGCCGTGGTGAGTGCGGCGCGGCAGCGCGGCCTGGGGCTGCCCGAGGCGACCGATCTCCAGACGCGGCCGGGTGGCGGCGTCCGCGCTCAGGTGGAGGGGCAAACGATCGTGGTCGGCAGCGCCGCGTGGCTGCGAGCGAACGGTGTCGAAACCGCCGCCCACGAAGAGCACGCCGACACCCTCGGCGTGGATGGGGCGACGATCGTCTGGCTCGCCCGCCAGGGCCGTGTGGCCGCCCTGTTCAGCATCGCCGACCCCGTGCATCCCGAGTCGAGTGAGGCGCTGGCCGGCCTGCGACGCCTCGGGGTCCGGCCGCGCATCCTCTCCGGCGATCGTCACGCCGCCGTCAGCGCGTTGGCCGGACGTTTGGGCGTCGCGGACTTCGAGGCCGAGCTGGCGCCGGAGCAGAAGCTGGAGCGCGTGCGGGCCCTCGCCGCCGCGGGGCAGCGCGTGGGCATGGTGGGCGACGGGATCAACGACGCCCCGGCGTTGGCGGCGGCCGACGTGGGCATCGCGATCGGCACGGGGGCGGACGTGGCCCGCGAGGCGGCGGACATCTGCCTGGTCGGGCACTCGCCGCGGCTCATCGCGCGGGCGATCGAGCTGTCGCGGCGGAGCACGCGCATCATGCGGGAAAACCTGTTCTGGGCGGTCATCTACAACGCGGTCATGGTGCCCCTGGCGATCTTCACGCCGCTGCCGCCCGCCTGGGCCGCCGCCGCCATGATGGCCAGCTCCCTCAGCGTCGTCGGCAACGCCCTGCGGCTGCGCCGCGCCTGACCCGGCGTCTCATATGGCCGTGCGCGATTCGGCGGCGCACGCGGGGAGGGCGAGCCTCCTGGCGAGCCGCGGGGGGGGCGGGGGCACGGCCGCCCCCCGGGCCC
>CAYWYJ010000028.1:0-37037 GCA_964462635.1 uncultured Planctomycetales bacterium | reverse complement strand
ATTTCGACCCTCCCCCAACCCCTCCTCGCCACAGCGAGTCGCCTGTGGCGACCTGGAAGGGAGGGGGGTTACGGGATGGCGTCCTGTCATTGTTGTCGGTCTGCCGCGGCGTTCTCGGCGCTCTCTGCGTCCCTGCGGTTCCTCAGGTGAGTAATGCGGGTCAGTGAAAATCCCGCGAGCGGGCCGTGACGGGAGAGATGTGCGCTGACAGGTCGCGCAGCCGGCGGACCTGGACGTGGACCACCGCCCCCTGCCGCTCCACGTGCCCTTCCGCGATTAGAGCGATCTTCGACCGGCCGATGCGCTTGTCGCGCTCCCACACTTCCGGCCGGATGATCAGGTTGGCGTGCCCCGTCTCATCTTCCAGCGTCATGAAGACGATGCCCTTCGCCGTGCCGGGGCGCTGGCGGTGCGTGACCAGCCCGGCCACCGCGATGCACTGCCGGTGGCGCGCGTCCGCCAGCTCCGCCGCCGTTTTGATGCTCCGCCGGCGCAGCTCGTCACGAACCAGCCCGATCGGGTGCGCGGTCAGCGACAACCCCAAAGCGTCGTAATCCCGTACCACGGTTTCGTCCGGCGTCGGCTCCGGCAGGTTCACCGGCTCGGCCGGCGGCTCGATATCGGCCAACAACGGCTGACGCGCGTCGTCCAGCGCCAGAATCCGCCACAAGGCCTGCCGGCGATCCAGCCCCAACGAGCGGAAGGCGTCCGCCGCGGCGAGCCGCACCAGCGTCTGCCGTGTGACGTCGGGCCGCCGTGCCAGGCGTTCGAGGGAGCGAATCAGCCCCTCGCCGCGCGCCGCCAGCACGCCCCGCACCTTGTCTCGGCTCAGCCCGCGCACCAGGCGGAAGCCCAGGCGCAGCGCGGGTGGCGCACCGGGCATCGTGGCGCCGGGGTCGCTCTCCAGCGTGCAGTCGTAATCACTGGCATTGAGGTCAACCGGTAAGACGCGCACGCCGTGGCGGACCGCGTCGCGGACGAGTTGCGCCGGGGCATAAAAGCCCATCGGTTGCGAATTCAACAGTGCGGCGCAGAACGCGGCCGGCTGGTAGCGCTTGAGCCACGCGGACGCATACACCAGCAGGGCAAACGACGCGGCGTGGCTTTCGGGAAAGCCATACTCGCCGAAGCCGCGGATTTGCAGGTAGATTTGCTCAGCGAACTCGCGCGAATAGCCGTTGGCCAACATGCCCTGCATCAGGCGCACCTGGAACTTGCCGATGTCGCCGCCGCGACGCCACGCGGCCATCGAGCGGCGAAGCTGGTCGGCCTCGCCGGGGGTGAAGCCGGCGGCCACGACCGCGAGCCGCATCACCTGTTCTTGAAACAGGGGCACGCCGAGTGTCTTTTCGAGCACGGCCCGGACGGCATCGCTGGGGTAGGTGACGGGCTCGATTCCGTCGCGACGGCGCAGGAAGGGGTGGATCATGCCGCCCTGGATGGGCCCCGGGCGCACAATCGCTACCTCGATGACCAGATCGTAAAAACACCGCGGCTTGAGCCGCGGGAGCATGGACATCTGCGCGCGGCTTTCGACCTGGAAGACGCCCACGGTGTCCGCCGCGCAGATCAGGTCGTAGACGGCGGGGTCTTCGGGGGGAATGGCGGTCAGGGAACGGGGAACAGGGAACGGGGAACAGGGAACAGAGAGGGACTTGTTGAGCGCCGGACTCACGCATCGAGGCGGCGAAGACTGTTGATGAGGGCCTGTAGGAGACGAGCTACCTCGGCCAACTGCGTCCGAAGCACCTCGGTGCCGGAGATCAGGGCCAGCTCCTCGACAATCGTCAACTGCGTGTCCACTTCCGCCAGGGAGCCACGGGCCACCGTCAGAAAGTGGATGTAGTCGCGGCGCGACTGGCGTGCATTGCCCTCCGCGATGTTGCTCGCGACCGATACCGCCGCGCGACGTAGTTGTGCCGACAGGCCGAACTGCTCGGTCCGTGGAAGTTCGTTCGTCAGCGTGTGGATCGCCTTCGCCAGGTCGACGGCCTTGCGCCACACAACCAGGTTGCGATAGTCCGAAGTCATCGGCGTCTTCCCTGTGTGAAGCAACATTGTACGGGTCCAAAGCTGGTGAAGCGAGCCATGCCGGCGCGTTCGGCCGCCTTGGTGATCCCGCGTGTTCTCTTTCCTGTTCCCCGCTCCCTGTTCCCCGTTCCCTGTTCCCTGTTCCCTGTTCCCTGCCATAGTACCGGTCGAGCGCTCGAAACGCCTTATTAATGGCCGTCAGCATGCCCAACGCCAACCCATCCACCTTCAGGATCCCCAGGGCATCAATGTCATCCTTGTCCCACTCAATGAAGGTGCGGCCCGGCATGGCGCCGTTCTCCAGAGGGACGATTTCACACAGCGGCGTTTCGGTAATGACGAAGCCACCGACGTGCTGCGATAAATGCCGCGGAAACCGCAGCAATTGCCGCACCAGGCGCACCAGCATCCGCACCGTGCGCTCGCCGGGGTCCAGGCCCGCCGCCCGCAGCGCCTCCTCCGGGACGGCCTCGTCGCTCCACCAATCGAGCGCCTTGGCCAGCGTGTCCACGCGGTCGAGCGACAACCCCAGGGCCTTGCCCACGTCGCGCACCGCCGACCGCGGCCGGTAGGTAATGACCTCGGCCGTGAGCGCGGCCCGCTCACGCCCATACTTGTCGTAGATGTATTGAAATACCTCCTCCCGCCGCTCGTGCTCGAAGTCTACATCAATGTCCGGCGGCTCGTTGCGCTCCTGACTGATGAAACGCTCGAACAGCACGTCAATGCGCGCCGGATCGACGGCGGTAATGCCGAGGCAATAGCAGACCGCGGAATTGGCCGCCGAGCCGCGCCCCTGGCACAGAATGCCGCGCGTGCGGGCGAAACGCACGAGGTCCCACACGGTCAGGAAGTAGTGTTCGTAGCGCAGGGTGGCAATCAGCTCCAATTCGCGCGTGAGCTGTTGACGAACGCGGCCGGGAACGCCGCCGGGGTAACGCTCCGCGGCCCCGCCCCACGTCAGCTCGGCCAGGTATTCCCTGGCCGTCCGGCCCGCCGGCACCACCTCGTGCGGGTACTCGTACTTCAGCTCGTCGAGCGAGAACGTGCAGCGTTGGGCGATGGCCACGGTCCGCGCGACGGCGTCCGCGCCCGCGGCGTAGCGCTCCGCGATCTCGTCGCGCGGACGCAGGTGCCGCTCGGCATTGGCCGCCAGCCGGGTACCGGCATCATGGATCGAACACTTGTGGCGGATGCACGTCAATACGTCCTGAAGGTAGCGGCGTTCGGGAATGTGATAGTGCACCGCGTTGGCAGCCACAAGCGGAATGCCGGTCGCCCGCGACAGCGCGGCCAGGCGCCGGATGTGAGCGTCGTCCGCACCGGCGCGAGACAACTCGCAGGCGAGGAACGTGTGGTCGGGGCCGAAGATGGCGCGATGGGCCAAGAAGGGATTAAGAGCGCCTAACAGAACCCCGCACGCCAGTGCGGGGCCGGGCGACCCACCACTTGCGTGGTGGGTTCTGTTAGCCGCCCTATGGGACTGAGGGATTGGGGGATTGTGGGGATGGGACGGGGAGAAGGGAACAGGGAACGGAGAACGGGGAACGGGAAACGGGGAACAGGGCCTGTCGGTGTGGGGATGCGTCTTCACCGTCCCCCCTTTCAGGGGGGACCACAGGGAGGTTAAGACATTCGCGCGCGGCGGGTTTGAGCCCTCCCCCAACCCCTCCTCGCCACAGCGAGTCGCCTGTGGCGACCTGGGAGGGAGGGGAGTCGAGGGATAGCTTCCGAGCACAATCGCGATCAACCCCGAACCGCTGCACACCTCGGCGATGTCCGCCAGGTGCAGTTCGCACTCGCCCTTGCGGCCGCGCAGTCGGCCTCGCGTAATCAGGCGGCACAGCCGACCGTAGGCCGCGCGCGTCGGGGCGAGCAGAACCACGGCCGGGGCGTCCAGGGGGGTAATCTCGGCCCCGACAACCAGGTGCAGGCCATGCTCTTTGGCGGCCCGGTGCGCCCGGACGACGCCGGCCAGCGAGTTGCGGTCCGTAATCGCCAGCGCCGTGTAACCCAGCTCCGCCGCCCGGGCGACCAATTCCTCCGGGTGCGATGCCCCACGCAGGAACGAGAAGTTCGACAAGCAGTGCAGCTCGGCATACGCCGGCGGCTCGGACGACGGAACCGGCTGATCCGCGCGCATGGCTGATGACACCTTGCCACAAGGCGGCGCGGCCCGGGCACGGCACGACGGCCCCGGGCCGGTCCGGCCGGGCGGCCACGCCGCTTCACTCCCCACCAAATAGTATCCCTAACATAATGCAAACCTGCAAGCCCGCCAGCGGCCGGCCCTGGACCCGGGTCTGGCCACGGATTGTGGCAAGCGACAACCACCGAGTGTGTACGTGGACACGAGTGAGCGTGTCCAGTCACCAACCGGCCCGCGGGTAGCCCCTGGGCCCGTGCGCGGCCCTGCGGGCCCGTGGGTAGCTCCGTAGGCACGTGGGCAGCCCCGGTGGGGCGTTTGAGTGTAGCCCCGGGCGGCAGCCCGGGGTCACGGCGTGCCCCCCCGCACGGGAGCCCCGGAGGGGCGACTGAAGCCTCAATCACCCGGGACGCGGGCTCCGGGGTGAACAACGCCTCGCGGATCCCCAGGCTCGCGCCCGGGGCTACATTCAGTCGCCCGCGGGGCTCTTTGATTGCCGCCCCGGTAGGCTTCCAGCGGCTGCCACGGAATCTGGTCACACCCCCAAACTTAGTCATCCAGGGCCCCAAACATCGCGGGCCCGTTGCCCGGCGAGGATTCTTACCGCCCCCAGTCCATCCCTGAGAGGGAGGGGAGTCTCGCGGCGCGCACACGAAACCGGCCGGCACCGCAGGTCGCGGCGCCGGCCGGTGCTCATTCAATCAAAACAGTGTGCGTCGACCGCCGCCAGGCGGTTTCGAGCGCTATCCGCGGCGCCGCAGCGCCAGGGTCCCGAGGCCCAGCAGGGCCAGGCTCGCCGGCTCGGGGATGTAGGCCAACCCGAGCAGGTTGCCCGTCCCGGTGGAGCCGATGAGGGTGGCGGCGCCGGTGCCCATGTCGATCGTGTACAGGTTGTCGGTCGAGTTATCGACCAGATACAAGAGCCCGTTGTCGCGGTTGAACGCGAGGCCGTTCGGGTTGGTCGGCCCGTTGAGCGGCCCGATCAGCGTCGTGGCCCCGGTCGCCCGGTCCATCGTGTAGAAGCTGTCGGCCCCGCTGTTGGTCGCGTACATCACATCGGTGAGCGAGTTGTAGCCCAGGTTGGTGAACGAGCTCAGGCCCGACGTGCCGATCAGCGTCGCCAGACCGGTCGTCTTGTCGATGTTGTACAGGCCGTTGTCGTGCGACGACACGCCGTACAGGATCCCGGTGCTCTCGTCGAACTCCAGCCCGTGCATGACCAGCGCCGAGTTGCCGTAGGCGCCGATGAGGGTCGCCTCGCCGGTCGTGATGTCGAGCGTGTACACGGAGTCGTTGCCGGTCGACGTGAGGTACAGGATGTTGTTCAAACGATCGTAAGCCAAGCCGGCGGTCGTGCTCGCGTTCGAGCTCACCGTCCCGATCTGCGTCTTGGCCCCCGTCATCATGTCGATCTCATACAACGCGCGGCTGCTGTCCACCGCGATCAGCCGCCCCTGGCCCACGGCCACCGACGCCATGAGCCCCAACACCAAACCAAGACCGATTACCCAGCGATTGTTCATTTCCTCTCCTCCATTCGGAACGCGCGGCAGCACACCCGCCGGCGAGCAGAATATCTCCACCTCGTATCCTAGCCGATCCGGGCAGCGGACGCAATGAAGACTTCGCCAACCGACGGGCCGGCCGCGGCTCGACCGCTGCCCCCTGGTCCGCGCGGCGGTCCCGGCCCCGGAAGGTCCGATCATATCGCCCAGCCGGCGGCCGGCGCCGGGGAGGCAGCCCATTGCGCGGCGTGCAGCCAACCCTTCGGGGCCGCTTTCGCGTTGCTTTGCTCCCCCTTAAGATGGGCGTTTCAATAGCCGCCGGGCTTCCGGTTCGGCCCGTGGAGACGGCGCGGACCCGGGCGGCCAAAAGGGCACGACGTGCATCGCTTCGCGTATTTCCCCAGCGAGCACCGCAAGGGTCCACCCGCCCTGCTCGGCGCCCACCTGGTCGGCAACGACGGCGTGCCGGTGCGGGCGGAGATTACCCTCGAAAAAGGCGCCATTCGCTGCGCCCCCCGGATGCAGGATCCACTGGCCCTGTCGCTGCTGTGGCCCGTCCACGGCTTCGGAACGGTGCAGCTCCAGACCACGCGGCTGCCGCCGCGCGAGGCGCCGTACAACCTGCACGTGGAACTGGCCCGCCACCAACTCATGCGTCTGACCGTCAAACGGGAGGAGTGGGGGCTGTTTGACTACTCGGGGATGGACGACATCGCCGAGCGCATCGACGCCTGCCGGGACGCGTTCATCCAGGCGATTCAGCACACGGACCAGCCGAAGGTGGCCGCGCAGCACGCGGACCAGTCGCTCGCCCACGGGCTGTGGGCCGCCGAGGAAATGTCACGTTTTCACGCGACCATCTTCTTGTCCCGCCGGCAACAGGCCGGCGGCTTCGCACGACCGTTCCTCGGCGTCCGCCTCGGGGCCGCCGCCCATGATTCGGCGGTGGTTCGACGCGTGGGCGACGCCTTCGACTTCGCGTACGTCCCGTTCGTGTGGCGGAACATCCAGCCAACCGAGCAGGCCCCGACGTTCGACGCCGTGGACGCGTGCATCAAAGCGTATGGGGGGACAAAGCTGGCGCTGCGGGGCGGGCCGCTGCTGAGCTTCGGCGTGAGTTCGGTACCCGACTGGATGTACATCTGGGAGAATGACTTCGAGTCGATCTACGAGGCCGCGCGCGAGCATGTGGAGCGGACAGTCCGCCGCTACGCGAAGTCCATCAGCTCGTGGGTCGTCGCCAGCGGGCTCCAGGCGGACAACGTGTTCGGATTCAGCTTCGAGCAGGCGATGGAGCTGACGCGGATGGCGGCGACGGTGACGAAGCAGATCGCTCCGCGGGCCCAGGTGCTCATCGACCTGACGCAGCCGTGGGGCGAGTACTACGCCCGCAATCAGCAGACCGTCCCGCCGCTGCTGTACGCCGACATGGCCGTCCAAAGCGGCATCAGCTTCGACGGCTTCGGCCTGCACCTGGTTTTCGGGCTGGGCAGCGACGGCTTTCATCTCCGCGATCCGTTCCAGGTCAGCGCCCTGATCGACCGGCTCGCCAACCTCGGCAAGCCGCTCCATGTCACCGCGCTGAGTGCGCCCGCGCAGCCCCTGGCCGAGGCGGGCACGCCCGGCGGCGGCGAATGGCACGCCCCCTGGTCCGAGGACATCCACTCCGACTGGCTCATCGCCCTGTGCGAGATCGCCTTGTCCAAACCCTACGTCGAAACCGTCTGCGTGCAGCCGCTCGTCGACGGGCCGGACGACGTCATCTCCAACGGCGGGATGCTGCGGGCCGACCTGGCCCCGCGCCCGGCCCTTGCCCGGCTGGCCGAGCTGCGGCGCCGACTCGTCGGAGGCGCGGCCCCATGAACGCCGCCGCGGGTGGGAGCAAGCACCGTACACCGGTCCGGCGTGCCGTTGCCGCGATGATCGCTCTGCTGGTGGTTGGGCACTTGGGATTCAACGTCGGCGCGATGGCACGCGGGGGGCCGGCCGTCGGGCTGGCGCCGGACCTGCGACTGAAGCTGGATCCAAACACCGCGTCGGCGGAGGAACTGGCCCTGTTGCCTCACATCGGCCCGCAACTGGCGCAGAACGTCGTGGCGTACCGGGCGGCGGCCGCCCGGCAGCCGGCGTTCCGAACCGCGGACGACTTGGACGCCGTGCCGCGGATCGGGCCCATGACGGTGGCGGCGCTCCGACCGCACCTGCTCTTCGCGGACGGCTCGACCCCGCAGGAGAAGCCGCGGGAATCGCCATGAGCGTCCCCCCCATTCCGCTCAGGTTTGATCCCCTGTTCAAAGAGAAGCCCTGGGGAGGGCGGCGACTGGCCGAGTTGTTCCAGAAACGGCTGCCGAACGCCGGGCCGGTGGGGGAATCGTGGGAGCTGGTCAGTCTCGCGGGGCAGGAATCGCGCGTGCGCGATGGGCCGCTGGCCGGTGGCACGCTGGCAGGGCTCGTGGCGCGCTGGGGGCCCAGTCTGCTGGATCCCGCGCGGCTGCGCAACGGCCGGTTTCCGCTGCTCATCAAATTCCTCGACGCGCGGCAGAACCTGAGTGTTCAGGTACACCCCAAGCCCGCCGGCCAAGGCGCCCCAACGCCAGGCGTCAAGCCGGAAGCGTGGTATGTCATCGACGCGGGGCCGGACGCCGAGCTGTACATCGGCCTGAAGGCGGGCGTCACGCCGGCCGAAGTCGCCCGGGCGGCGGGGACGGCCGCGATCGCGGACCTGCTCCGCGCGTGGCCCGCGACCGCCGGCGAGTGTTACCTGTTGCCCAGCGGCACGCCGCACGCTCTCGGGGCGGGCATCGTCGTCGCCGAAGTCCAGGCACCGTCCGATGTCACGTACCGGCTATACGACTGGGGCCGCACGGGCCTCGACGGCCGACCGCGCGAACTGCACATCCAGCCGGCGTTGGCCAACATCCGCTACGACGTGACCGAAGCCATGATCCGGCCACCGGTGCGGCAAGTCTCACTGCCCTACGCGCGCGGCGAGCGATTGGTTGAGAGCGAGTCCTTCGTCATTGACCGGCTGTGCGGCGTCCGCGGTCCGCTCGTCGTTCCGCCGGGAACGCTACGAGTGTGGATCATGCTGAGCGGGTCCGCGCACGTTACCTCGGTCACGCGAGCAGCGCCGACGCGCAACGGGGACGCCGTGCCCATCGACGAGCCGACGGCTGCAAGACCGTGCGGCATGGAAGCGGGCCAGGGTGTCTACCGACTCGAAGTGACCGCGGGCGACGTCGTTCTCTTTCCGGCCGGGGCGAGCGCCGAGGTGTCCCTGGACCACGGCACGGACTGGCTTGAGATCACGATCCCGTGATTGCGGGGCCGCGCGGGGAATCCTCATTGTGTGCCCGGGTGCCGATCGGCGGCGACCAACCGAACGCGCAACCCAAGCAGATGCGGTCCCCGGCCGCGCTCGCTCGCACACCGCGTTCCCATGCCCGGTGCGTGCCGGCCCACACTCAAGCGCTGGACGTCTGGAGCGCCTCCAGGATGTCCGGCAGGTATTCCGACAGCGCGTCGATCAGGTAGTAGCCAAGATCGCTGGCGCAGGATCCGATCGAGAGGAGGAGCCCACCGGTCAACATCGCCGCCATCAACGTCCGTGCTCTCATGGATGCTCTCCGACATCGCTGGAGCTTTCCGCCGGCGGCAGAACCAGCGGTTCCAGCAGTGCCTTGAACGCCTCGATGAACTCCGTCGGCTCGGATGTCAGCCCGAAGCCGTTCAGGACGGCCTCTAGAATGCCGGCGCTCGAACCCGTACCGCTGCGCGCTTCGCCCCCGGGGACGGCGGCGCCGGTGCGCAACGCGGGAGTCTCGGCGTCGGTCAAGCTGCTCTGTGTGTTGCCGGACTTGCTCGTCGTCGTGGTCGCCGCCTCCTCCGACTGCGCCCAGCCGGGGTGCGTCGGGAGGCACGCCCATGCGAGCGCGGGCACGAGCATGCGCAGGAACACGTGCCTCCGCACGGGCGGCCGCCCGACACATCGCCGTTTCTGCGTCGCCGTGAACATGGGTCCGGTCCAATCTGACGCCGGCGGCGAGCCGTGCACTCCCCCGGTTCGTCGCACCAGGGGCATCCGCCGCTTACGTCCATTGCGGCTTGGGCTCGCCCACCGGCGTCTCACGCGGGCCCAGAGATCGTCCCCTCACTCCCCTCCCTCTTAGGGAGGGGTTGGGGGAGGGTCTCATTCTTCGCCGAGAAGCGCTGTCTCGACTCTCTGGTTCCTGTGTCTTCGAGTTTCGGAGTGCCTTCCATATCAGCCTGCGCGATGTGGCGCCAACCGTACCACAAGGCGCCGCCTTGCAACTACGGCAAGGCAGAGCCTTGCCGTACGGCCCGCGCCGCGGGTCCGCGCACGGTTGTTCAGTGCGCCGGGCCGTTCCCGAGGCGCTGCTCCAACTGCTCCCGCTGCTCATCGGTGAGCAACGCCAAGAACGCTTTCCGGGCCTCCTCGCGTCGCGCTTCCATCGCCGCGCGCAGCGTCGTGAGGACTTCCTCCACCGCGGTTTGCTGCTCCTCCGACAACCCCAGTTTCTCCGCGAGGAAGTCGGGCAGCGGGTCGCGGGAACCGGCGGCCTGCGCCGGCGGCGGTCCGTGGCCGCCGCCCGGCATCATCGGCGGCAGTTCGTCGTAGATCGCCAACTGCTCTTCCGTCAGCAACGCCCGGATGTCCTCGTCCGCCGCGGCCCACAACGCCTCCATGTCCTCGCGCTCAGCCTGGCGGATCTCCTCGGCGGCTTGCCGTTGCTCGTCGGTCAGGTCCAACAGCGGAGGTCCTCCGGGGCCCATGTGCGGGCCGCGCGGGCCGCTGTGAGGTCCCTCCTCGGGCATTGCGTCCGTCGCCCCCGTGGTCGCGCTCTCGGTGAACCGACCCACGGCATTGAGCACGTCCCCGACGGTGACCTGGTCCAGGAGCTGGCTGAGCGTCGTGTCCTCCGAGACCCCGAGGCCGGCCAGCAGATCCAGCAGGCTGCCGGTCTCATCGCTGCTCAAGAGCGACGAGCCGCAGCCGCCGACCAGCAGTCCGATGACGAGTGTGCCGATCATGGCGCCCTGGTGCATTCGCGGGTGTGGCCACATGGTTGTGTTTCTCCTGTTCCCGGGTCGTGGCCCGAGCGGCGCACGCCGCAGACCACGTCGTCGAACACCTGGCATCCCTGCCACCTGCCTCGATTCTGCCTTCGCGTGCATGAAGCCCTGATGAATTCGCGTCCCGCGGCCTCGGCACCACGCGCCGGTTCCGCTAATGCCGGCCGCAGCCGCCGCGCTGCACTATTCGCCCCTGTATACCGACGAACTCCCCCCGGCGGTGCGACCCCGGGCGCAACCTGGACGCCCAAACAGAACTTTCGGACTCGCCGACATGCAGCCTTCCCCTTCAACCGCCGATGTCACACCCGGGGCCAAGCCGCCCAGCAGGCAGACAAAGCACCGGCTGGCTGAAAGGACCAAGCAATGAGCACGATTGAAAGCACGAACGCAGTGGGCACGGCGGCCTTGTTCCAGGTCGGCCGTGAACAGGACGCACGTCGGGCCGAGTTCGAGGCCAGGTTCACGCAAGCGGCCGTCGCCGCAGGACTCGACCCCAGCGCGACCGGCTCGTTGCAGGACGAAATCCGCACGGCCGTCGCCGCGGCGCTGAAGAACGCGGACGGAACCAGCGACCGCCGGCAGGTTACTCAGAGCGCCATCGACGGCGTGCTGGAGAGTCACGGCGTCGATCTGGAGAAGTTCCGGGCCCAGATGCAGCCGCCGGCCGGCGGCGCCGGTGGGCCGGGCGGTCCCGGTGGGCCGGGTGGCGCCGGCGGTCCGCCGCCGCAAGGGCCGCCGCCCGACCAGGCCCAGGAGAGCGACCTGGAGGAAACCGTTACGCAAGCGGCGTTGGCGGCCGGCCTCGACGAGGACTCGGCGGACGAGCTCCAGGGTGAACTCGAGTCGATGCTCGACGAGATCCTGGCCAACGCGAGCCAGATGAGCAACCCCAAGCGGGCCATCCAGGACGCCATTCAGTCGCTGCTTCAGTCCTACGGCGTCGATGTGAACGAGTTCCAGAGTCAGTTCCAGCGTCTCACCGGCGGCACGCAGGGGACGGTCCGGCTGGTGGATGAGCAGGCCTGAACGGGCCTTCGCGGCAACGCAACGTGGGAGGGCGAGGCTGTCTCCCGCGGCGACCCTGCCGGCCTGCCGAGCCGCGGCTCGCCGCGAGGCTCGCCCTCCCGTCCGTTGTCCGACGTCCATGAATACTCGTATGGCCGCCCGGGAGTAGATCGCAGTTCAGACGCGTACGGCGGACGTCCGCCCCGCGGCGTCCGCCGTGCTACATGGGGGGCGTCGTCACCGGCCGCGCCGCGTCCGCCGGGCCGCCCGCGCGCCGGTACGCCCCGGGAGTCACGCCCATGCAATGTGCGAACGCCTTGCTGAACGCGGAGGCGGACTCGTAGCCCACCTGCGCGGCCACCTCCTTCAGCGGGGCCCGCGTCGCGCGCAGCAGATGACACGCCTTCTGCATCCGCCAGTGGGCGAGGTATTCCAGCGGCGGTTGGCCGACCAGTTGCGCGAAACGCGACGCGAACCGGGAACGTGACATGGCCACCCGTTCCGCCAGCGCGGCGACGGTCCAGTGCACGCCCGGCCGGGCGTGCATGAAGCCCAGCGCCTGCCCGATCTCAGGGTCCACCAGGGCCCGCAGCCAGCTCACGCCACCATCAGGCAAGGTCGTCGCATAATGGTGCAGGGCCTTGATGAGCAGAATACGCATCAGGCGATCGACCACGGCTGGGCTGCCCGGCTCCCGCGCGGCCGCCTCCGCTTCCAGCAGGCCAACGATGTGGGCCACATACGGCGCGGCCTGTCCGGCCAGTCCCCGCACGTGAACGAACGCCGGCAGGGCCGTCCGCAGCGGACTCCGCTCGAGTCCGTCACAGCGAAAGCACGCGCAGACCAACCGCGTGGCCGCACCGCCGCCGCCGTGTTTCACTGGCCTGCACGGGTCCAAGCGCGAGCGCTCCAGGAGGCCCTGGATGGGGACGGCGGGGCTGTCGGCACGATCGCGCAGATAATGCGCGCGCTCCGGGAAGACAACAAGCAAGTCGCCGGCCGCGACGCTCACCGAGGCGCCCCCCTCGATGTCGAACTCACACGAGGGCGGCTCCACCAGGTAGGTCCACCCCAGCGGCGACACCACCGCCAGCCCCCAGGGCGTCGTCAGCTCAAGCCGTCCAAGGACCCAAGTGGAGAGGCCCAGACACTCCAAGGCGTCCGACAAGGGATCCCTGACAACAGCCGGCGGCGTGGGGGCCGGTCGATCGTCCGCAATCCACAGCGCGTGGGTCACAACCTAATTCGTAACCGGCGCGGATGAAACGACGATGAAATCGCACCTTTGGGGGGCGAGCTCACGGGGTGCCGCGCTGTCATCCGCTTGACGCAATATCCCCCGTGGCACTCCGATCGACATCGGGCGGCTCCGACGACGCGGGGGCCTCGCCGTGGTCCGGCGCGGCCGGAAGGCTGAGCGAAAGGACAAACCGGCGGTCTTCGGTCACGTGCGCTTCGGCGGCGCCGCCCATGGCTTCCATCGCCCGCCGCACGAGCGTCAGGCCCAACCCGCAGTTCAGGCCGCTCTTGCCGCGGGCCGCGTCGGCCCGCCAGAAGCGGTCGAACACCCGGCCCGCCTCCTCCGGCTTCAGTTCGCAGCCGGTGTTGGCGATGCTGAAGCGCCAGTTCGCGCCGGTCAGCTCGCCCACCGCTTCGACGCGGCCGCCGTCCGGCGTATACGCGGCGGCATTCAACAGCGCGTTGGACAGGACCACTTCGAGCAACATCGGATGGGCCAGGACGATCGCGTCCGGGGGACACCCGTTGGTAAACGACACGCCGCGGCGCTCGGCTTCCGCACGCACCAGCATCCCGAACTCGTTCAGCAGGGGCTGGAGGGCCACGGGCTGCGACTCAGGCCGCATCTGGCCGGATTCCAGCCGGGCGAGCACCAGGAGCCGTTCGATCAGCCCCTGCAAGGTCCGCGTGACCGTGAGCGCCTCGCCGAGGGCTTCCCGGTATTCGCCCGCCTCGCGGTCGCGGTTCAACGTGACCTCGGCAATCGTGCGGATTTCGGCCACCGGCGTGCGCAGCTCGTGGGCGACGTCGGCGGTGAGCGTGCGCTCGCGTTCGAAGGCCTCGTCCAGGCGGGCCAGCAGGCCGTTGAGTTGCTTGACCACGGGGTCGATCTCCCGCGGCACGCCCTGGCGCGGGATGCGCTGCTTCAAATCGGACTCATCCATCGCGGCGATGGCCCGCGCGACCGTGCCCAACGGCCGCAGCCCGCGGCTTACGACCAACCAGGACACGCCCCCGGCCACCGCCATCGTGCCCACCGCCGTCGCCGCCAGAAGCACCCCAAGGAAACGAAGCTGATGATCGAGTTCAACCGTGTCGGCGGCCACCACCACGCTCAGGTGCATCGCCGGCAGGCGATGAAGTCCCGGCGGCGAGTTGGGGCCCGGGAACTGCACCCCAACGGCCCGCCCGGGGCGCCCGTCCGGCAACGTGAGCCGCTCGAACCGCGGCCGGCCCGGCTCCGCCTCTAGGCGCGGCAGCTCGGATTCCCCGAGCGACGCGGAACGGATGACCCGCGTGGTGGACACGCGCCAACGCCACGGCCCCGCCGGGCCGCGCGGCGGTCGCGCGGGCCGTGAGCTCAGGTCCGGCGCGGCGCGCGGGCGGCGTGGCGGCTCAGACCCGCGTTCGCGCGCGGGAGATTCATCGCGTGGGAGGCCGTCGTCGTCAAGAAACGGCTCGTCGAACCGCGGGGGTTCATCGGGCAGCGGGTGATCGTCCTCGCGAAACGGCTCAGGAGCCCCCTCGTCGTCCGCCTCGGTGTCCGAATCGGCCCCGGACGGCGGCAAGTTGATTGGCTGGTCGCTCCAGATCTGGAACAGCGCTCCCTCGCGGAACTGCCCCGTCGGCAGGCGCTCCAGGCCCGCGCTGTCGAACCAGCGCCCGAACGGCCCTGGATGGACCAGCAGCGACAGTGCGTTCACGCTCCCCAGCAGCGTTTCATCGAACGCGTCGTAGAGATGTCGTCGTTGCACCGTGTAGATGGCCGTCCCCGCCGCCGCCAGCAGCACCGCCAGCCCCAGCAGCATCCCCAGCACCAGTCGGGACCGCAGCGACCGGATCATTCCGGGGCCCCCAGCACGTAACCCAGCCCGCGCCGCGTCTGAATCAGGCTCTTCTCCCCGGGCCGGTCCAGCTTGCGCCGCAGCGAAGCCACGTACACATCCACGACGTTGCTCACCGTTTGCGACGCGAAATCGTACAGGTGCTCCCAAATCTCCGTGCGGCTGACGATCTGCCCCGCCCGCCGCGCCAGGTATTCCAGCAACTTGTACTCCATCGCCCGCAGCTCGACCGTCTGCGCGCCGCGCCACACCTGCCGCTTGGCCGTGTCAATCCGCAGGTCGCCGACCTCGATCACGGGGCTGTGCTGGCCGTACCCGCGCCGGACCAGCGCCCGCACGCGGGCCAGCAGCTCCTCGAACGCGAACGGCTTGACCAGATAATCGTCCGCCCCCAGGTCCAACCCCTGGACCCGGTCCGGCACCGTGTCCTTCGCCGTCAGAATCAGCACGTGGTCGTCCCGGCCGGCGTCCCGCAGCCGCCGCAGGATGCTCAGACCGTCGAGCCCAGGCAGCATCAGGTCCAGCACGATCGCGTCATAGTGGTTGTTCTCGGCGTACCAGAGGCCCTGCGGCCCGTCCGCGGCGGCGTCCACCACGAACCCGCCTTCCTTCAGGCCCTTCTGGAGCCAATTCCGCAACCGTTCCTGGTCTTCGACAACGAGTACACGCATCGTGCTGTTCCAGATGCGCACGCGGCGCTCGACGCCCGCGCGCGTTCACGCCGCGCGGCCCGGCCCGCCGCGGGACCATCATACCCCTGGCCGCAGTCCCGGCGACGGTCACGCCCGCGGCCGGACCGGCCGCGGGCCAGAACGTCCCGTCGCCACCCGCATCCCAGGCGAACCTCCCCATTTCTCAATTCTGAGAACACATAGATGAACGGATGATGAATCTGATCGCGGTGCCCACCCTGATCGTCCGCCGGCCCGCGCACGCCCGAGAAAACCAGCCCGGCGACCGTCTGCCGTTGCTCTGACCGTCCGGACAACGCGACCTCCCGCGCGGCCCGCGGCCGGCCCCGCGCGCCGCGCTACTCGTGCCGCAACGCCTCGATCGGGTCCAGGCTCGCGGCGTGGCGGGCCGGATACAGCCCGAACACGAGCCCCACGGCCAGGCTGATGCCCACCGCCAGCACCAGACTGTGGCCGGTCACGACGGTGGGCATATGCGCCACGCGCTCGATGACCCACGGGATGGTCAGCCCCAACGCCAGACCGACGCTGCCGCCCGCCGTCGAGAGCACCGTTGTCTCGATCAGGAACTGCACGATGATCTGGGAGCGTTTGGCGCCGATGGCGCGGCGGATGCCGATCTCGCGCGTGCGCTCGGTGACGGACGCGAGCATGATGTTCATGATGCCGATGCCGCCGACGAGGAGGCTGATGCCCGCGATGGACCCCAGCACGACGTTGAAGCGGCGCTTGGTCGCCTCGGCCTCGCGCAGCAGGGCGAGCGGGACGCTGACGCGATAGTCCACTTTCGGGTGGAACTGCGCCAGCATGCGCTCCAGCCCCGCCGCCACGCGCTCGACATTTTCGATGGCATCCACCTCCACAATGAGCTGGTGCAACTGGACCGACTCGCGCGAAATCGACCCCGCGCGGATCTCCGTGAAGTAGTCGCCGTACCGCTCCCGCGCCGCCTGGATCGGGATGTACGCGTCGATCTCCTGGTCGGGCGTCTGAATGGCCCCGCCCTGGCCGGGCTCGCTCTGGACGATGCCGATCACTTCATAGTAATGACGGCCGATGCGCAGCCGCTGCCCGATCGTGTGCGCCGCGGCGAGCAGCCGGCGGGCCCCGTACTCGGTCAGCACGACCACGCCGGCCCGCTCCCCGCTGTCGCGCGGCGTGAGCGTGCGGCCCGCGATCAGGGGACGGCGGACCAGTTCAAACCAGTCCGCCGTCGTCCCCATGACCCGCAGGTCCAGTTTCCGCTCGCCCAGCCGCCCCTCCTGGCGCACGATCTTGACGGGCACGGTCCGCTCGATTTCCGCGAAGGACTCGCGTGCCCGGCGCTCGTCCTCGTACAGCAGGCCGTACATGACAACGCCGAACGGGGTGCGCGCAGTCGCCGTCTCCTCTTCGACCGGCTTGATCGAGGTGACGATGATGTTCGTGCTGCCGAGTTTGCGGATCTGCTCCAGGGCCTCCTTGCTGGCCCCTTCGCCCACGGCCAGCATCGCCACCACGCTGGCGACGCCGAAGACGACGCCGAGCATGGTCAGCAGCGAGCGCAGCTTGTGCAGCAGGAGCGTCTTGACGCCCAGGCGAATGTCGCGCACCAGCCGGGCCGGTCTCATGCCGCCGCCCCTTCGGTCCGCTCGATCCGTCCGTCGCGCATGTACAGCCGTTGCCGCGCGAAGTGCGCGATGTCCGGCTCGTGCGTGACGAGAATGACGGTCCGTCCCTGGGCGTTGAGCTCGGTCAGCAGGCCCATGATCTGCTCGCTCGTCGAGGTGTCGAGGTTCCCGGTCGGCTCGTCCGCCAGCAGCAACGCCGGGTCGGCCGCCAGCGCGCGGGCGATGGCGACGCGCTGCTGCTCGCCGCCGGAGAGCTCGGCCGGGCGATGATCGAGCCGACCGGCCAGGCCGACGCGCTCGGCCATCTCCTCGGCCCGGGTCGCGCTCGCCTCCGTCTCCCAATCCAGGTAGTAAAGCGGCAGTTGGATGTTCTCGCGCACCGTGAGCTGCGGGATCAGGTTGAAGCTCTGGAAGATGAAGCCGAGGTGCCGCAGCCGGATCTCGCTGAGCGCGTTGTCGTCGAGGCCGGCCACGTCCTGCCCCTCGATCAAGTACCGCCCCGTGGTCGGCCGGTCAAGGCACCCCAGCAGGTTCAGCAGCGTGCTCTTGCCCGAGCCGCTGGGCCCCATGATCGCCCAGTAGGACCCGGTCTCAAACGCGATGCTCACGCCGGCCAGGGCCCGCACCAGCGTCGTGCCCATGTGATAGACCTTGGTGACCTCTTCCAGGCACGCGACGATCCGCGCCTCGTGAGTCGCGGGGCGACGACCCGTCATCGCCGGCCCCCGGGTCACGCGCCCCCTCCGCCGCCCGCACCGCGCTCGCCGCCTTCGCCCCCCGGCTTGTCACCTTCACGGCCGCGACCCTCTCCGCCGCGCTCCCCGCTCGGCCCGCGTTCGCCGCCCGGGCCACGCTCCCCACCCGGAGCGCCGCGCTGCCGCATGAGTTGCTCGCGTTCTTCCGGCGTCATGTTTCGGAAGCGCTCGCGCATCTTCTCGCGTTCCTCCGGGGTCATGTTCTGGAAGCGCTCGCGCATCTTCTCGCGCTCTTCCGCCGACATCTGCGGAATGCGTTGCGGCCCGACGTCGCCGGAGGCCGGCCCCTCCGTCGCCGCGGCGCCGGGACGCGCATCCGCACCTGGCGCCGCCGTAGCGGCCCCGCCTGGCGGACTCCCGGCCGTTGCGTCGCCCGCCCCCGTCGCGGGCGTCGACTCGACTGTGGTCCCCGCGGCCAGCGGCGGCGTCAGCAGGACCTCCTGCCCCTGTGTGAGCCCCTCGAGCACGTGGACCATCGAGTTGTTGTCCAGGCCGATGCGAACCGGGCGCGGCTCGAAACCGCCCCCGGCGCGCACGTACACGGTCGGACTGCCGCCCCGCCGCAGCACCGCCTGGACCGGAACGTAGACGGCGTCCACATGCTGCTGGACGATGATCTCCGCCTGACAGCTCATGCCCGTTCGCAAACTGCTGTCCGTCCCATCGAGGTGGATTTCCGTCGGATAGACCTTGAGGTCGGGGTTCATCCAGGCGCTCTGGGCGTCCGGCAACGGGGCGATCTTGGCCACCCGCCCCGTGAACACCTGCCCCGGCAGGGCATCGACCGTCAGCCGCACCGGCAGCCCGATCCGCACCTTCTCCAGGCTGGATTCGTGGATCAGCACCTCCGCCATCATCGACTCCGCCGACGGCAGGTAGATCAGCTCCTGCCGCTCGCGCACCGCCTGGCCTTCCTCCAGCGGTTCGCTGCGCATCCGGCGGCCGCCGGTCTGCATCGACGTCGCGTAGACGACCAGCCCGGAGCGCGGGGCGTAAATCTTGGTCCGTTCGATCTGCCGCTGCACCCGCTCCATCATGGACCGCTGCTGGCGGAGCTCGGTCTCCTTGGCCTTCAGTTCGGCCTCGGCCTGAACGATGTCCGCGTTGGCCTGGAGCTTCACGCGCTCCAGGGCCATGCTCGTCTGGTCCACGTTGCTCTTGAGTTCCGCGAGCTTCCGCTGCGAGGTGTACGTCTTCAGCAGCTCCAGCGTGGCGACGGCCAGCTCGTGGTTCAGCTCGGCCCGGTTGTAGGTCAGCCGGTCCGCCTCCAGCTCCGTCTGCGAGATGTACTTCTCCTCATAGAGGCGCTCCGACCACTTGAGCTTCTCCGCCGCCCGCTCCAGCTCCTCGCGCGCCAGCGTGATCTTGGATTCCGCCTCCTTGACCTCCTGGGGATAGAGCCCCTCCTCGTACTGCTTCACGTCCTCCTGCGCGAACTGATAGTCCAGTTCCGCCCGCGAGATGTTGCTGGCCGCCTGGTTGCGGGTCACGGCCAGGTTCTCGCGCGCCCGCACAAAGGCCGCGTCGGCGTTGTGGACCGAGATCTCCTGCTGAAGCAGCTCGTCCTGGAGCTTGCTGGCATCCAGCTCGACCAGCAGGTCCCCCTTGCTCACCTGCGTCCCCTCCGGAATCAGGAAGATGATCGTCGCCTGCCCCTCCACCTCGCTCTTGAGGCTCACCTGCTCCATCGACTTGATCGTCCCCGGCTGCACCACGCTGATCGTGAGCGGCCCGCGCTGCACGCGGAACGTCGCCGGCGCGTCCTTCGCCAACGCCTCGCTGACGGTGCGCGTAAACGCCCAGCCGCCCACCCCCCCCACCAGGACCACCGCCGCCACCACCCACGGCCAATGGCGGCGCAGCTTCTGCATCGGCGTCTCAGGGCTTCTCATGGTCCTCGCTCCCGTTCTCAGGAACGTACTCCTCCCACAAGCCGCGGTGGTCCACCGTCAGCACGTCCAGGTCCCGTTGCAGCGCCAACTCGTTCACGCGATAGCTGATCATGGCGGCCGTCAGCGCGTTCTGCGCGTTCACCAGCGCGTCCTGGGCCTCGAGCAGGTCACGAATCTCCGCCCGGCCGGCTTCCAGAAAAAGGTTCGTGCTCGCCACCCGCCGCTCCGCCACCCGCACGGCCTCGGCCTGGATGAGGACACTCTCGCGCGCCTCCAACAGCCGACTCAACCCGTTCCGCACGTCCAGCTTGATCTGGTCCTCCACGGCCTGCACTTCGCGCACGGCCGCTTCGAACTGGATCAGGCTCCCGCGATACCCGGCCCGCTCCGCCGTGCGCTCCAGGGGCAGGTCCACCGTCAGCAGCGCCGAATACACGCCCTCGTCCGGCCGCAGAATCGAATCATCCAGTCCGACGTTGGCCAGCGTCCGCCGCGCCCCGGCCGACCCGCGTCCCAGGAGTGTCACGTCGGCCCGCAACTGGTCCGCCGCCACCGCCACGGCCCGCTGCGAATCGTAGACCCGTCCGATCGCCACCCGCAGGTCCAGCCGCCGCCCCAACGCCAGCGCCAGCGCTTTGGTCAAGTCCATCTCGTAGCGGCCCGGCCGGCCCCGCCCCGGCGGCGTCAACTCAACGGGCGCATCCGCCGGCGCGCCCTGCGGGTCCACCCCCGCCTCGGTCACACCGGCGCCGGTAATCAGGTCGTCCAGGGCTTCCCTGATCCTATCCAGCTCCTTGCGGTCCAGCTCAATAATCGCGTCCGGCGGCAGCCCCAACGTCAGCTTGAAGCCATCAAGCTGCCGCTGATAGGACTCCGTCGCCGACACCCACTGGTTGCGGGCCCGCAGCTCGTCCTGCCGCGACTGATCGACCTGAATCTCCGGCAGACGGCCCGCGTCGGCCAGGCGCCGCGCCCGCCGCGTCGAGGCGATGAGGCGACGGTAGTTGTCTTCGGCGTTGTGGACCGCATCGAGTTGCCGGAGCACGGCCAGATACTCGCTGGCCACGCTGACGGCGAATTGCCGCTTGTAGCGCTCGAACTCGTATAGCGCATAGACCACGTTGCGCTCGGCCTGCGTCAGCGGCTCGGTGACGACGAACTCGCCCGAACCCCGCAACAGAGGCATGTTGATGGTGACGTCCGCGAAGACCCCCCGCGAAAAAAGGCGGTCCTGTGTGAGCAGCGACACCAGGTCCAATCCGAGCTGCCCCGTGAACGTCAGGCCGCTGCGAAAACGCTGCGACAGCTCCAGGACGCTCCCGTATTCCAGGCCTCCGACCGTCTGCCGGTCCGTGTGCCCCTTGTCGTCCAGAGCCACCTCGCGCTCCAGCTCGGCCTGATAGAGCCCGTCCACCACGCCCTTCCACGTCCGCCGGAACGCGTCGCGCTCCAGGTCAAGCTGGAGCGCCGTCTGGAACACCTGCTCCTTGCGCGTCTGATACTCGCGGCTCTCGTGGGCGGCGACCTGCAGCGCGTCCGTCAGCGACAACCGCAGGCCCGCGCCCGTCTCAAACGAGCGCGCCAGACCATCGTCCGCCGGCAACTCCTTCAGGTAGTCGGCATCCGGCCACTGCCGGATCGGCTCCACGTCCCGCGAATGCCGGCTGGCCGCCGTTGCACTCGGAAGCTGCTGATCGAGCAGCAGCCGGCGGCGCAACGTCTCGGCCGGTGTGGCGATACTGAACGGCTCGGTCCGCCCGATCGCAGCCGCCTGCTTCTCGGCGATGATGTCATACGCCGTTCGGTCGGCCTGACGGCGGTGAAACTCCGCCGTACAGCCCCCGCTCAGCAGCACCAGCCCGGTGACGAGGGCCGCCGCGGTGAACCGCCCACTGCCGCGCCCGGCGCCCGGCCCGCCCCCCGCGCGACAGCGTGGGCGGGCCGACGGGAGGCGCGTGACGTCCGCCCTCGGTGCCAACCCTCGGGTCGATCGCATCAGCTTCCCGCAAGCTGCTCGCCGAGCTTCTCGATGAACGAGTTGAGCGCCGCCTGGAGGGCCGCGCGGGTCGTCTCGGTGAGGACCGCGTCCCGGTCGATGGGGCAGCCGCCCATCCAAATCAGCAGCGCCGCCCCGACCAGCCACATCAACGATCGCCCGCCCCGCCGGCTTGCCGCTCGGTTGTTCTTAATCACGCCTGTGCTCCGCCAGGGCCACAACTGACGCAACGCGACACGGCCGCCCGCCGCCGCGGGCCGGCGCAGCCCCCCGACCGGCCCCTGCCTCATCCTGGTGCGGGGCCTGGGGCGCGTATTGTGCCCGTGGGTACCGGGCCTTTCAACCTACTCCACTCGTCGCCGTGACGCCGCGCGTGCATCGCGGCCCCCTCACGGGTTGGTCAGCAGCGAAACGAACGGGTTGATGTCCCCGAAGTCGAACTTGCCGTCAGCGTTGATGTCCCGGTTGTCGAACGGGCAATTCGGGAACGCCGCCTGATAGGCGGCCGGGTTCGTCAACGCCAGCACAAAGGGATTGATGTCGCCGAAGTCCACGTGGCCGTCGCAGTTCAGGTCGCCGCGCCGGACCGTCCAATACCTCATCACGCGCGGCACCTGCCCCGGATAGCTGTACTCCCATACGACCACCTTAGCCTGTGTCACCTCGAACACGTGACCGCTGGTACCCTCGACCGAAATCGTGTTGCCGTTCGGCAGCCGGTACGCGCCGGACAAGTGGTCGGAGTAAAGCCAACCCGGCGCGCTGAAGCTCCAGATCGGCGCGGCCGGACCAAACGGCTGGCCGGGCAGAATGTCGTAGGTGCCGCTGGCGTTGAGCGGCGGGATGATCTCGTCGATGCTCGAATAGTCGTTCGCCGACCCCGACCGGTCCCCGTTGTTGAACGCCAGCAGGTTCCCGGCCCCGGGCAGCCCCGGATCAATCCAGTTCACGCCGTGGACCACGAAGAAGTGCTGGGTGCTCGTGGTCCCGCGCCCGTACACCTGGGGGTTGCCCCAGCGATACAGGAAATCGCCGCCCATGCCGCTACGCCCGCCGGTGTGGCCCGCGGCCTCGGCCGTCGTCGTGCTGTGGTCGATGACGTAGAGCTCGCTCATGTAGTGCGAGCTGAACACAATCTGATCGAGCTCCGGGTTGTAGTCCACGGCGTTGACGTGCATCCAGTCGCCGCCCAGCACCGATCCGTAGTTGATGTTCAACAACTCGGGGTGGTCGGCCACCACACCATAGTTTGGTTTACCGGGGTCAACACTCTGAATCAGGTGGTCCCACGCGTGCCACTCCCAAACGATGTTGCCGCCCGTGGCGCCCACCGGCTGGATCTCCACGATCTTGTCCGGCCACATGTCGCCGGAGATACTCTGGCGTCCGGCCGCGATGGCCTGGGCCTGCGTCTTGCGCTCCCAGGCAATCAGCAGGACGTTCCCATTGGGCATGGGAATGGCATCGTGGTGTTGCTGATAACTGGTGGTCGCGTAGGTGTAATTCCACGTCACCTGATTGCTCGCGTTGATGATCTGGATCCGGCCGCCGGCCCCGCCGGCGTTGAAGCTCCCGCCCGTGATGGTGCAAGGCCGCAGCAGCGATTCGTCCGGGAGCATGTACGCCGCCAGCGCCACCGGTCGCGCTCCCGTCCAGGTCTTGACCGGATTCCCCTGCATGTCGATCAGGAAGCTGCTCGTCGAACTGCCGGGCGAAATCAGCGTCCGGCCCTCATACGGACCCTGCGCGTTGCTGACACCGTGGACCGTCAGCAAAACCAGGATTAGTAGGATCTGTGTGCGCATACTCAACTCCTCCTGCAAGTCGTGTGGCCTCTGTGAACCCATTTCCAGCGTGGACCAATCACCCATTGCTGATTCCCCGACGGTACTATCACGGGCGCCCGAACGCCGCCTGGAACCCCGCGAAGTCCGCCACATCAATGTCCCCGTCGCAATCCCCGTCGAAGACCTCGCCCCCGGTGGCCACGCCGCCCGCCGGCCCCTTGAGCCCGGCGGCACACTGCACGTAGTCCGCCCAGTCCACGTCGCCGTCGGGTTCCGCATCGTACGGCGCGTACGGGTCCGCGTTCGCCGCGCCGGGCGTCGCCGTGCGGAAGAACCGGCGGCACGGACCGGCGTCCGGGAAGCGCCCCATTGAAATGTCCGTCGTCTGGTAACCGAACGTCACCGTGTCCAAGGCGGCATTCCCGTGCGCGTCGCGGTCATAGAGGCCGATGGCCTCGCCGCTCTTGCTGAGCTTGAAGTTCGTGTGCGTCGGACCTTCGTTTTCCTCCTCGTCCGCCCAGAACAGCCGGTAGCCGCCCGCCGCAATCATCACGCCGGCCGGAATGCGCCACTTGGTCGGGTTGCTCAGGCTGTCCGTCAAGTACATCCCCCCAAGATCAACGGCGGTCGACCCCGCGTTGTACAACTCAAACCAGTCGTCGTAGTCGCCAAACTCATCCCGGATGGTCGTGTCGTTGTCGGCCATGAACTCGTTTACGTACAGCAACGGCGGAGTGTATCCAACCACGTAGGAGTACGTCCCCGTCGGCGCGTTCATGGGATCGGTGGCCTTCGCGCCCAGATTGTCGGTCGCCGTGACGTAGTAGTGTACGACCGTGTTCTCCGGCTGCGGCGGAATATCACCCCCGTACACGTCGTCGCCGGCGGCCCCGTCATGGTGCAGCCCGTCGTCATACATCGTCACATTCACCCAACCGCCGCCGGCGTCGTACGTCAGCCGCACGTCCGCCACCCCCAGGTCGTCGGTGACCCGGCAGGTTACCCAGACCGTGTCCTGCGGCCCCGGGGCCGCCGGCGTGTGCATCGTCTGCGCAATCACCGGCGGGGCGTTGTGCGGCCCGTTGGCCGTCCCCGGTGTGGCGCTGCCCATGAAGTTCCACGTGCCCACGCCGTCAGGATAGCGCCCGTAAGACACATCCGTGTACTGCGGGCCGAAATCAATCGAGTCCAGCAACGTGCTGCCGTTGCGCGCCACCAGACCGATCTCCTCGCCCCCGGCACTCAGCTTGAAATTGGCATGGGTCGGGCCCTGCTCCGGCTCTTCGTCCGCCCAGAAGAGCAGGTATTGCCCGGGCGCGATCGACAACCCCGCCGGAATCTGCCACTTGGTCAGGTTCGCCAGGTTGTCGGTCAGGTACATGCCGCCCAGATCCACCGCCTCCGCGCCGGCGTTGTAGAGCTCAATCCAGTCCTCATAACCGCCCGGTTCCTCCGGGTCCTCAATCGTCGAGTCGTTGTCCGCCATGAATTCGTTGATGTAGAGCTCGAGCGGAGCGTCCGGCTGATTGGCGGCCCCCGGGGTGGGCGTGTGCATCTCCGCCCAGGGGCCCTCCCCGTCCGGGTGCCGTCCGTACGACACATCCGGGGCCAGCGCGGGATACGACACGGCGTCGAGCAGCGTGTTGACCGTGCCGCTCGCCAGAAACAGGTACAGCGCCCCGCCGGCGGGCTTCAGCGCGAACGTCGCGTGGTTCGCGCCCTGCGCCGGCTGGCCGTCCAGCCACAGGATGCGGAACTGCCCGTCATCCAGGGTTCCCGCCGGCAACGCCCACTTTTTCGGCTGGCCGTTGTCGTCCGTCAGGTACAGCCCGGACAGGTTCACGCCGCCGGGCCCGAGGTTGTGAATCTCCAGCCACGGGTCGTACTCGTTGGCCTCGTCGGGCAACGTGGTCACGTTCACCGACATCAGCTCGTTAAGCTGAATGTCGCGGGGCTCGGCGAAGTCGTTCAATCGCTGGTTGAGCCAGTTCGCCCGCACGTTGACGAAGTGGCGCAGGCCGTAGATCACGTTCGGGCCCGAGCCGATGTTCGTCGTCAAGTTCGTCTCGAACTGCCCGTTCGTGTACTGCTTGTACGGGTCGGCGTACACGTCGGCCCGGATCAGGTTCGCCAGCTCCACGATCCGCGCGTACATCGTCGCGGTGTCGAACCCCTCGCGCAGCATCCGCGCCAGGAAGCGCAGGTACGCCCGCTGATAGGCGTCCACCGCCCACAGGTTCTCCATGAGCGGCCGCCGCTGCACCTGCCCCTGATAGGGGGCCGGCAGCCAGAACGGGTCCATTTCCAGTGGATCATCCCACGGGTCCATGAACATCAGGAACCGCCCGAACGACTCATTCGTGTCCCAGTGGATGTGGGTGATCCGCCCGGTGTCGTCGCGGTCGTAAAGGAAGTAGTTGTGCGCCGCCCCGTTGTAGGAGTCGATGTTGACAAAGAGGTTGTTGAGTGCCAGCCCGCGCAGGGCGCCTGGCACATCGAAGATCGGCTCGAGCACCGCCGGGAACTGCGCCGTGGGCGTGTTGTTCAGGACGTCGATGAACTCGATCAGTTGCGAGTAATCGTTCGTCGCCTCGTTCGTCTGCAATTGGTAGAACTTGTGGTAGGGCTCGGGGTCCGGTCCCAGCCAGGTCAGGTCCGAACCAAAATCATTGGTCGGGTGCCCGGGCTCGTTGGTCTCGGCCTTGAACAGGTTGCCGGCCTCGGCCGGCCCGAACCGGCTCCGCGCGAACGTCGAGTCCACCTGCTCCACGGCGGTATACAGCCCCCAGTACTGGTCGTTCACGTACAGCCGCGTGTGGACCGCGCGCAGGGTCGGTCCGTACTTGCCGGCGAAGTCCAGAAACAGCTTCTCCCGCAGCATGGTGGGATCGTTGTAGCTGTTATTCAGATTGAGCTTCTTGAGCCCCAGGAACGTTACCTGGTTGTACTTGTTGATATTGAATTTGAACGACTTCTTGACCGTCGGAATGTTGAACGAGGAACTGCCCTTGAAGCGCACCCCTACCGGGTCCAGCACGATGCTCCCATACTCGAACCGCGCGGGGAAGTACGGGTCGTTCGGATCGTTGGCGTGGCTCTCGTACAGCACTTCGTACCAATTAGGATCGGCGAAATACACGCGGATTTCGTGGACGACCCGGTCGTCGAAAAAGACGTCGGCCTCATCCGCCCACGCGCTGCCCATCGAGATGAGTGTCAGCACCACAGCCCCGCCGACGCCAATCCCGCGTCGTGTCATGACATGCTCCTTCGTTCCCCGGCCGACGGCCGGGGAACCACAACCGCGCTACAGGCCGCTCACACAGCCCACGACGCAAGCGGTGGGCCGCTTGCGCCCCGCACTGGCGTGCGAAGTTCTGATCGGCGCTCTACGGCGTCGGGCACGGAATCGGCTGACCGCCACCCGTGGCCAGCAACGCGACGAACGGATTGATGTCACCGAAACCGTTCGCTCCTCCATACTGCCCGTCGCCGTTCACGTCGGCGTTCCGTTCCGGGCAGTCCGGGTAGGCCAGCTTCCACGCCGGCCAGTTGGACAAGGCCAGGACAAAGTCATTGATGTCGCCGAAATCCACCTGCCCGTCGCAATTCAAGTCGCCATGACAGACGACGAACGCCGGGTAGTGATACCCCATGTCGACGACGCCGGCGTCCTGCGCGCCGTCGGTGCGCGTCGTTCCGTCAATCATCGCACCAGCCGGGTCCCCCGCATCGACGCACGGGCTGTTCGCAGCCTGGCCGGCCGCCACTTGGGCCAGGTAGTACCCACCGACGAACAGCGGATCAAGGTCGATATTGCCGGTGCCCGTCCACCCGCCGGCCACGTCGCAGTACGTCACCACCGGACTGCCGGACTGGACACTCAACTCGTTCGGCGTGTCGCCCCACAAGACGGAGCTCGTGATCCTCGGGCTGCTGGTGCTGTAGCACCGCACGGCCCCGCCCGCGGTGGCCTGGTTCCCGGCCAAGGTGCAGTTCACCAGCACCGGACTACTGCGATGGCAGTAGAGCGCCCCGCCCGTCCCCGTCGTGGCGACGTTGCCCGTGACGAGGCAGTTCGTGATCGTGGCGTTGCTGTAGACGCAGCAAAGGCCGCCGCCATGGTTGCCGGCGACGTTTCCGAACACCACGCAACCGCTGATCTGCGGATGGCCCCAGCAGTAGATGCCGGCGCCGTAGTCGGCTTCATTGTCGGTGACGACGCAGTCCGTGATGACGGGGTCGGCCTCGTACGCATAGATTCCGCCGCCGCTGGCCGCGGTGTTGTCACTGAAAGTACACGACTTGATCGTCGGACTCGCGCTGATGGCGCAGATTCCCCCGCCGGTGCCGCCCGTCCCGTAATCCTCGGCGACATTGCCGACCATGATGCAGTTGACGATCGTCGGGTTGCTGCCGTACTCGCAATACACGGCGCCGCCCACGTCCATGTACCCATTGCGGATCGTGAAGCCCTGCACGACCGCCTCCGGCGGCTCTTCGCTGCCGAAGTAGAAACCCCGATGGTTCTGCGTGTAGCTGCCCTCGCAGTCGATGATGCAGTGCTCGGGGCCGTTGGCGGAGCGCACCGTGATGGCCCGCCCGCCGAAGTTGAGGTCCCGGTTGCCCGGCCCCGTCAGGACGCCGTCGCAAACGACCACCTCGTCGCCATTCACGGTGACGTCGATGGCTTCCTGGATCGTGAGGAACTGCCCCCCGCCGCTGGGGCAAACGTAATAGGTCGTGGCGCTCGCCGGTGCCACGACGCCCACAAGCGCCAAGATACTCAAGAAGGCTGTCGCCCGAATTCCCAGCTCACTGCGCATGGTGCTCTCCTTCGACTGCTGTTGCCGCCAACAGAACAAGGCCAACACGCAACCTTCGTCCCGGAGCGCACTCCGGGCCGTGTCCGCGAAGGTCGCGTGCCAGCCTCGTCATCCTTCTCTTCTCTACCTGCGACGGCGTGCGATAGTCATCCCGTAGAGCGCCAGGAGCGCCAACGCACTCGGCTCCGGAACAATCCCGGGGCTCGCCACGTCACCACCCGCGGACGCCCACGAACCGTACTGGTCGCCCACCGCGGCCAGCACCCACGTGGTCTGGGCCACGGTGTAACCGTAGTCGGTGGCCGGGATGTTGCAGCTCTTGTTCTGCGTACGCGGGGTGCCGGGGTAGTTCTGGTCGCCAAAGCTCAATTGGTCGACCAGGTTGTTCCCCGCGTCATAGAGGTTGATCTGATCGTTACGGCCTAGATTAGCTGGATTGTCGCCGATGATGGCCACGCTGGTCAAGCCCCACGCCGTCACGAAGGCCGACGCCGTGACCTCCGTCAGGATCACCGACTGCCCGGGGGCCACGAGGCCGAAGGCGCTCAGGTCCACGCTCCCGGGAATCTGGCTGTCGTCGTCGAAGCTCCAGCCGGTCATGTCCACCGCCGCGGGGCCCGTGTTGGTGAACTCGATGAACTCGCCGTTTGTCCCCGAGTACATCCACTCGGAGATCACCATGTCCGCCGCCGCGAACGGGGCGATGGACAGAACCAGGCCGATCAGAGTCAGGTGCCGCATGGTCTTGCTCCTTTCTCGGTGCCGCCTGAGGCTCAGGGCGCGACCAACGGCGCTCCCCGTACGTCCGGCCGTAGTGCGGGAGTCACCACCCGCGGGCCGCAAGCTCAGCGCACTCCTAACAAACTTTTAGGCTAACAGATATGAAGAGACCATGAATTATTCCTCCCCGAGACCGGTTCTCCAGCGCGCGGCCCGTGTGCCGGCGTGTGATCCTAACGACTCTGCTCACAGCCATTTGCGCAACCATGCGTCCGAGAAACTGGCCCGCGCCGCAGGCCACTGCATCGCCGATACCGTTTCCGCAACGGCCGATAACCCACGAGCGGCTCCCGCCCCGTGGGGCCCGGTTCCGCAACATCCGGTAACCGCTGCCAGCCAAGGTCGCCGCCGTGAGCGCACACGCCCGCCAGCCCGTCGACCGGCCGGGCCAAGCGCCGAAATCTCGCCGAAAACGGTCCCAATCGCCCACAGCGCCAACACCCGACAAAGTCGGTCGAGGAGTGTAAGCAACTGCCTCAAAAACATTTACGCGAAGACCACTCCGGCCACGCAACGGGAACCCGTTCCCCGAAAAAGCCCCTGTTAAATTCACATTGTCTTAATATAATGCACACCAAAATCAAACATGCTGCGGTGGATTCGCGGCCAGCGGCCAGTGACCCATCCCTCGCTGGGAGCGTTGGGAAGCAAGACCGACCCCGCCCGGCGGCCCAGTTAATTGGCAGGAAGACACCAGGAGACGGAAACCCGCTCCGTCGCCTTCTCCCGCCGCTGGGTGCTGCCGGGCGGCGCTCGTCACCGTGCCCGGTTCGGCCGCTGGCCGGGCACGGCACCTTTCGGGCTGAGCGATCCGCCGCACGATGGCACCCGGCGTTCGTTCCTGTGGCGATCGCCGGAATCGGTGGAGTCCTGACCAGTTCACGTCCGCCCGGCACGGGAGGTGCGGACGCCAATGCGATGGCGGGCTGTGGCGCGATGATTCGCTGCCGCCACGAACTCAAGTACCTGGTGACCGAAGCCCAAGCGGTGGCCATCGCCGAGGGCATTCGGCCGCACATGCGCCCGGACCGCCATTCGGTCGACGGCGCCTACACCCTTGCCAGCCTCTACCTGGATTCCGTGGACCTGCGGCTGTACGCGGCGGCGCGCCATCAAGTGAAGAACCGGATCAAGCTGCGCATCCGAAGCTACAGCGATGACACCGACGCACCCTGCTTCTTTGAGATCAAGCGGCGCATCAATCAGGTCTGCGTCAAGAGCCGGGCCCGTGTGCCGCGCTGGGCCCTCGGGCCGTTGCTTACGGGGGCCATCGCCCCCACCGCGGTACCGTGTGACGGGCGGCGGAACCTCGAGCAGTTCCTGTACTACCGGCGGGAAATCCACGCCGCACCGTTGATGCTGCTCCGCTACGCCCGCGAGGCCTTTGAAAGCCGCTGCAACGACGACGTCCGTGTGACGTTTGACCGGCAGCTCAGCTTCAAGCCGACCTATGGCCCGGCGTTGAGTCACAACGGCGGCGGGTGGCACCGGCCCCCGGAACGCGGGGTCGTGCTGGAGATCAAGTTCACGCGGGGCTACCCGCCGTGGATCTCCCGCCTGGCCCACGTGTTCGGACTGAGACAGAGGGGCCACTCGAAATACGGGCGGGCGGTCGCCCATGAACTGCGACTGGGAACGCTGGCCAAACGACCGGATTTGTTTGGCGGCGCCTTGGCAGGCGTCCGCGAGCACGGCTCCCGCGCCGACATCATCGTCGCCAGCCGAAGCGTGGAAGGGCTCACCTACGCCGCGACCGTCCCGCGCCCCGCGGGGGAGTATGCGGGGTGGCCGGGCCCCCAACCCGCCGCAGCGGATCAGCGGCTGTCGGAAGCTCACGCGGTGGCCCCGGATCCCGACGTCCACCAACCAGCAGGAGAGAGGAATGGAGCCGTTGTGGCGTCTCCTTGACCGCGGCCTAGCCGGAGGCGGTCCGTTTACCCCTCAGAGTGCGGTCCTTTCCTTGTTGGTGGCCTTCGTCCTGGGGCAGTTGCTGGCGTGGGTCTACTACGCCACGCACACCGGCCTGTCCTATTCGCGCTCCTTCGTCCAGTCCCTGATCCTCATGGTGGTAGTCGTGTCGCTGGTCATGGCGGTGATCGGCAACAGCATCATCACGGCCTTCGGCCTCATGGGCGCCCTGGCCCTGGTGCGCTTCCGCAACGTCATCCGCGACACGCGCGACATCGCGTTCGTCTTCTGCGCGCTGGTGATCGGGATGGCGGCCGGGTCGCAGCGCTACGCCGTGGCCGTCATCGGCACCGTGGCCCTGTGCGTGATCGTGGTCTACTTGCACCTGACCTCGTTCGGCGCGCACTACTCCCACAACGCGTTCCTGCGCTTCCGGTTGCCGGAGCATCTCGGCCCGGACCACCCCGTGCCGGCCGTGCTCAAGCGCTACTGCGGCGCGTTCTCGCTGGTGTCCGTGCAGGACGGCGATCCCGCCGGGATGACGGAGTACGCCTATCAACTCCTGCTGCTGGACAGCGGGCACAATGAGGACTTGCTCTCCGAACTGGGGCAGGTCCGCGGGATCACCGACGTGAACCTGACCATGCAGGAGGAACTCCTCGAGGCCTAGCGTCCATGGCACAAACGTTGAGTTGGCAGGGTAATAGGGTTCAGCGCTGGCGACGGCACGTCGTGCCGGCGGCCGTTTGGTTGCTCGCCGCAGCCGTGGCCGGCGGGCTGCTCTCGCACCAATCCACCACGTACGCCCTCGTGGGCATCGCCCACGTTCAGCAGCGGGCCGTCGCCGCCCAAACGGACGGACGGCTGCGGCTCGTGCCGATTGCGTTATTCGACGCCGTGAAGGCGGGCCAGACCCTGGCGGTGCTCGAGGACGACCGCATTCAAGCCCTGCTGGCCACCGCCGCCGCCGAGGTTGCCCGGCTGCGCTCCGAGCTGGCCGCCGCCGAGGACCGGCTGGCCGTGGAGGCCGCGGTCCAGGAAGCCAAACACCTGACCGACGCGCGGGGCTATGCCGTCGATGTCGAGAGCAACCGGCTCCGCGAAATCGAGCTCCAGATCACGCTGGAGGCGGACCGCGTCCGACTCGAGTACCTGCGGCTGCAAAAGGACCTCTTGGCCAATCTCAACGAGCAGCGCGCCGTCTCCGACCTGCGGTTCAGGGCCGCCGAAGCGGAGTACCGCGCCCTGGAGACAAGGATCGGCGAGAACGAGAAGGCCTTGGTCCAGGTACGGCTGGCCCGGGAGCAAGCACGCCAACGCCAAGAAGCGTTCGCCCAGCACGAAGTTGAGCCCCCGTCCGTGACCAAAGCCCTGGAGCCCCTGCGGGCGGCCGTGACCGTGCAGGAACGGCGAATCGCCGAACTGTCCGTCGACCGCTCGCTGCTCGTGCTCACCAGCCCCATCGACGGCGTCGTCAGCCAACTGCTGCGGGGGGCCGGCGAGTCGGTGCGCAACGGCGAGCCGATCCTGACGATCGCGCCCACGCGGGCCTCCGCCGTCATGGCCTACGCCAACGCGGCCCAGTTGCCCCGCCTGCAACCGGGGGCCCCGGTGCGGCTGGTGGTGAACCACGAGGGCTCGGCCGGGCAATCAGTTGACACCCAGGTGCAGGCGCTCGGCCCCACGGTCGAACAGCTACCTCCCCGCCTGTGGCGAAGCCCAACCGTGCCGGAGTGGGGCTGGCCCGTGATGATCGCCATCCCGCCGGAGCTCGGAATCTCCGGCGGCGAGCTCGTCGGAGTCTCCCTGCCATGACCCGCGCCGGGGCGCGCCGAGTTGCGAGCAGCCCGTGGCGCTGCCCCCAGGCGAGCATCATCCACAACCCGCTGCTCGTCGCCCTGCTCTCGACACTTTCGATCGCTCCGGCCGGCTGCGTCGTCGGACCGGACTATCGGCCGCCGGAGACGCGCCTGCCCGAGCAGTGGAGTGGCGCCGCGCCAGGCGTGGCCACGACCCAGCCCGCCGAACTCGCCCAATGGTGGACCGTGTTCGACGATCCCGTGCTGAACGGGCTGGTCGAGCGCGCCGTGCGGTCCAACCGGACGCTGCGCGCCGCCGCGGCGCGTGTCGGTCAGGCCCGCGCTGAGCGCGCGATCGCCGGGGCCGATCCATGGCCGCAGATCGAAGCGGCGGGTTCGTACGCCTACGAAGGCGAGAGCCGCAACCGGAGGCCCGCCAGACCTCGGGACTCCTGGGGCCGCCGGCTGCGGGACGCCGCCGTCGATGAAGCGACCGACGAGTTCTTCAATGGCTCGTTTGATCCGGCGGAGTTTGTGGGGGACGTGGCGGCCCGGCCCGTGTCGGACGCCCTGACGCGGCGGGACGAGGCCCGCCTGGGGCCGCGTGGCCTGAACCGGTTCGCGGTCGGCCTGGACGCGAGCTGGGAAATCGACGTGTTCGGCCGGGTGCGGCGCAGTCAGGAGGCCGCCGCGGCGGACGCCGCCGCCGCCGAAGAGGACTACCGTGATGTCCTCACTATTCTGCTGTTCGATGTGGCCCGCACCTACGTCGAAGCGCGGGGCTGCCAACAGCGGATCGCGATCGCGCGGGAGAACATCGCCGCCCAGCAGGAAACGCTCCGCCTGGCCCGCTTTCAGTGCGACGGCGGCTTCGGCAGCGAGCTCGACGTTGCGCAGGCGGAAACGCAACTCGCATCCACCCGCGCAGCGCTCACGCTGCTGGAGACATCATTCCGCCGCACCATCCATCAATTGAGTCTACTGCTCGGGGAAGTGCCGGACGCAACGCTGGCCGAGCTGTCGCAAGAGGCCCCGATCCCGCCCGCTCCGCCGGAGATACCCCTTGGCCTGCCCTCCGACCTGCTGCGCCGCCGCCCGGATGTCCGCCGCTGCGAACGCCGGCTCGCGGCGGCGACCGCGCGGGTCGGCGTCGCCATGGCCGACCTCTTCCCCCGCTTGTCACTGACCGGGGCCTTCGGTTCCGAAAGCCGCGACGTGCGCCACATTCTCGACAGCCGGAGTCTGTTCTGGTCGGTGGGGCCGGCGGTGAGCTGGCCGGTTTTCACCGGCGGCCGCGTCCGCGCCAACATCGAAGTCCAGAATGCCGTCCAACAACAAGTCCTCGCGGAGTACGAGGAGACGATCCTGACGGCGCTGAAGGAAGTGGAAGACACGCTCTGCGCGTACCGGAGCGAACGCGTGCGGCACGAGTACCTGGCCGACGCCGTGGCGGCCGCCCGCCGGGCCGTGTCCCTGGCGACGGCCCGGTACAACGAAGGCGTCTCCGACTTCCTCGCCGTCGTCGATTCCGAGCGTTCGCTGCACGCCGCCGAAGACCGCCTGGTCCAAAGCCAAACCGCCCTGACCCTGCACACGATCCGGCTGTTCAAGGCCCTGGGCGGCGGGTGGGAGAGCTGGGCAGGTCCCCAATAGGGCCGCAATCCGAACCCACCACGCGAGTGGTGGGCCGCACGGCCGCGCGGTCATAGCGCGTGGCACTCCGGGGTGGGGCAAGCGACAAGCGTAGCAGTGTGCGGAGTTGTCGGAAGTCGTGGACCAACCGTCCCTTCGGACCCGAAGGTGCTATTCTTTCTCCTGTGCGGTTCCGGCACTCGAGCCGGCCAGGAGAACTCATCATGCTTCATCCCAAGCGCGTTGTTCCGTGGTGGCTGCTGATCCTGATGGCCCTCGGGGCCCAGGCCGCGACGAGCGCGGCCCAGACCCTCATCCCCCGCGGCGTCCTGTTCGGCAACCCCGACAAGGCCGGCCCCAAACTCAGCCCGGACGGCACCAAGCTGACCTACCTCGCGGCCAAGGACGGGGTGCTCAACGTGTGGCTCGCCCCGGCCAACAACGTCGCCGTCGCCCAGCCCATCACCGACGACAAGAAACGCGGCATCCGTAACTACGGCTGGGGCTACGACCCACGCTACCTGGCCTACGTCCAGGACAGAAACGGCGACGAGAACTGGCACATTTACGTCGTCAACGTGGCCACGAACGAGGTCCGCGACATCACGCCGATCGACGGCGTGCAGGCCCGCTTCCAGCACGTCAGCCCCAAGTTCCCGACGGAAGCCCTGATTGCCATCAATGACCGCGACCCCCGCCTGCACGACATCTACCGCGTGAACCTGGAGACCGGCGAACGCCGGCTCCTCCTGCAAAACGAGGGCTTCGCCGACTTCGTCACCGACGACGACTTCAACGTCCGCTTCGCCATGCGCACGCTGCCCGGCGGCGGCCGGGAAGTTCTGGAGCGCGCGGCCGACGGCGGGTGGAAGCCGTTCGCCACGGTCGGCCCGGAAGACAGCCTGACGACCAAGCCGGCCGGCTTCGACGCCACCGGAAGAGTCCTGTACATGATCGACAGCCGGAATCGCAACACCGCCGCCCTGTTGGCCATCAACCTCGAAACCGGCGGTCTGACGGTCATCGCCGAGAGCCCGCGCTCGGACGTCAGTGACGTGATGGCCCATCCCGTCACGAAGAAGATCGAGGCCGTCGCCTTCACCTACGAGCGCAAGCAGTGGCGGGTCATGGACCCCGCCATCGAGGCCGACCTCGCCTACCTGCGGACCGTGGCCGACGGCGATGTGGAGGTCGTCAGCCGGACGCTCGACGACCAGCAGTGGATCGTGGCGTACCTGATGGACGCCGGCCCCGTCCGCTACTACCGCTATGAGCGGCCCGCGCGGAAGGCCGCCTTCCTGTTCACGCACCGCAAGGCGCTCGAAGACCTGCCGCTGGCCAAGATGCACCCCGTCGTCATCAAGTCCCGCGACCACCTCGACCTCGTCAGCTACCTCACGCTGCCCCTGGGCACCGACCCCGACGGTGATGCCCGGCCCGCCAAGCCGCTGCCCATGGTGCTCGCCGTCCACGGCGGCCCGTGGTACCGCGACAGTTGGGGATTCCACCCGTGGCACCAGTGGCTATCCAACCGCGGCTACGCCGTCCTCAGCGTCAACTTCCGCGGGTCCACCGGCTTTGGCAAGAGCTTCATCAATGCCGCCGACGGCGAGTGGGCCGGCAGGATGCACGAAGACCTCATCGACGCCGTGAAGTGGGCCGTCAAGGAACGCGTCGCCGACCCCAAACGCATCGCCATCATGGGCGGCAGCTACGGCGGCTTCGCCACCCTGGTCGGCCTCACGTTCACGCCGGACGTGTTCGCCTGCGGCGTCGACATGGTGGGGCCGTCCAACCTGGTCTCGTTCATGGAGGCCGCCCCGCCGTACTGGCAACCGATCATTGACATGTTCGCCCGGCGGATCGGCGACCATCGGACGGACGAGGGGCGGACGTTTCTGAAGTCGCGTTCGCCGCTGACCTATGTTGATCGCATCCAACGGCCGCTGCTCATCGCGCAAGGGGCGAACGACCCGCGCGTCAAACAGGCGGAGTCGGACCAGATCGTCGCCGCGATGCAGGCCAAGAAGATCCCCGTGACGTACCTGCTGTTCCCGGATGAGGGGCACGGCTTCGCCCGGCCGGAGAACAACCTCGCGTTTCACGCCGCCGCCGAGGCGTTTCTCGCGGCCCATCTCGGCGGGCGCTACGAGCCGGTCGGCGTCGATTTCAAGGGGTCGAGCATCGAGGTGCGCACCGGGGCGGCGGAAGTGCCCGGCCTCGCCGAAGCCCTGCCAAAACCTTGAGCGGTACTTCGAGCGTTGCGCCGACTGGACGTGCCGCCCCTTGATTCGAGCCGCGACCGTGGAGGGGGGAGTGCGGGCGTCCCGCCCGCCGTAGCGGCTCGCCACAGCGAGTCGCCTTTGGCGACCGGGCTCCGTACCGGCCGTGGGGAGTGCGGGCGTCCCGCCCGCCGATCCGAGCCGCAACCGTGAGCGGGGGAGTGCGGGCGTCCCGCCCGCCGATCCGAGCCGCAACCGTGAGCGGGGGAGT
>CAYWYJ010000027.1:0-37150 GCA_964462635.1 uncultured Planctomycetales bacterium | reverse complement strand
AACCGAAAAACTCACATCCCCCCCGGGGGGGCCTGCCCCCCGGCCCCCCCCCCCGTGCCTGGGAGGGGTTGGGGGAGGGTCGAAACCCGCTGACCCAGAGCGCCCCCACCTGGCCCCCCACCACCGCCCCCCACCCGCACGGCCATCGTGCCGCCGCCCTGTCCTGCGCCCTGGGCCTCACGGTCGCGGCCTTTGCCTACGAATGGAAGAACCTCGGCCCCGACCCCATCGTCGACGGCATCGACCTGTACACCGGCCGCGTCTCCGCCGTCGCGTGCAGCCGCACCGACCCCAACCGCTACTTCATCGCCGGCGCCGACGGCGGCGTGTGGCGTACGACCGACGGCGGCCAGACCTGGCGGGCCCTCACCGACACCATGCCCGCCAGCGCCATGGGCGCCCTCGCCCTCGACCCCACCAACGAGAACACCATCTACGCCGGCACCGGCGAGGCGAACTACGCCAACCACAGCCGCTACGGCGTCGGGCTCTACAAGTCCACCGACGGGGGTGACACGTGGGTGCAGCTCGCCGAGAGCACCTTCGGCGGCCGCTGCTTCGCCCGCATTGTCGTCAACCCGCAGAACCCGCAGCGCCTCTACGCCGCCCTCGGCCGCGCCGGCGGCTTCCCCGCCCTGGCCGCCGCCAAGGGCCACCCTGGCGCCGACGGCCCCGTCGGCGTGTTCCGCTCCGACGACGGCGGCGTCACGTGGTCGCAACTGACCGGCGGGCTGCCCACCGTCGCCGCCACCGACCTGGCGATGAACCCCACGAACCCCAGCGTCCTCTACGCCGCCATCGGCCACATCTTCGGTGACCCCGCCAACGGCATCTACCGCAGCGCCGACGGCGGCGACTCGTGGACCAAGCTCGCCGGCGGGCTGCCTACCAGCAGCCTCGGCCGCATCAGCCTCGCCCTCGCCCCCAGTCAGCCCGCCCGCGTCTACGCCCTCATCACCAACGCCGCGACTTCCACCGGCGGCAACGCGTCCACGCTCGGCGCCTACCGCACCGACAACGATGGCGCCAACTGGACGTCGCTCCCTGTCGGCAGCATCCAATCCAGCTACGGCTGGTATCTCTCGGTCGTTGGCGTGCAGCCGACCAATCCCGATGTCGTCTTCATGGGCGGGCTTGATCTCTACCGTTCGACCAACGCCGGCGGCTCCTGGCAAAACGCCAGTCCTTCGCACGTCGATCAGCATGCCCTCGACTGGGACGCCGCCGGCCGCCTCGTCGCCGGCCACGACGGCGGGGTCGACCGCACCACCAACCTCGGCAGTACCTGGACCAGCCTCAACCCCGGTCTCGGCCTGGTCCAGTTCTACGCCGGCCTCTCCACCCACCCCACCGACGACCGCATCCTCCTCGGCGGTACCCAGGACAACGGCAGCAATATCCGCCGCACCGCCTCCAACAGCTGGGACAGCGTCCTCGGCGGCGACGGCGGCTGGACGCAGATCGACCAAGTCAACCCCTTGCGCATGTTCGTCGAATACCAGGGGTCCGGCAATCTCTACCAATCCACCAACGGTGGCTATGGATTCAACTACACCGGTTCCGGCATCTCTACCGGTGACCGCAACTGCTTCCTGCCCCCTTACCTGATCCACCCCACCAACTCCAACCGCATGTTGTACGCCACGCACCGCATCTACCGCAGCGACAACGGCGGATCGTCCTGGACCGCCATCTCCGGCGACCTCACCGGCGGCAACGGCGCCGTCCGCACCCTCGCCCAGTCCGTCGCCGACCCGAACATCGTCTACGCCGCCACGAACGACGGGCGCGTGCTGCGCTCCGACAACGGCGGCGTCAGCTTCACCGTCCTGCTCACCGGCGTGCCCGGCTGGCCGCGCACCACGCGCGAGATCTTCATCGACCCCACCAACCCCCTGACCGTCTATCTCGCCATCGCGTCCTACGGTTACCCCCAGGTGCAGCGCACCACCGACGGCGGGGGCCAGTGGGAGATCCTCGTCGGCGACCTGCCCGACCTCCCGGCCAACACGATCGCCGTCGATGTCCGCGGCAAGTTCCCCGTCATGTACGTCGGCACCGACGACGGCCTGTACCGCAGCACCCTCGACGGCACGTCGTGGCACCGCTACGGCCCCGGCCTGCCGACCGCCGCCGTGATCGACCTGTTGATCCAGCCCCAGCGCGGCCGGCTGATCGCGGCGACGCAGGGCCGCGGCGCGTGGCAGGTGCCCATCGCCATCCCGGGCGACATGAACGCCGACGGCCGTGTGGACTTCGGCGACATCAACCCCTTCGTGCTGGCCATGACCAACCCGGCCGCCTACGCCCAGCAGTACCCGACGCTCGACCGCGACGTGTCCGGCGACCTGAACGGCGACGGTAAGCTGGACTTCGGCGACATCAACCCCTTCGTCGCGCTGCTGGTCCATTGAATGTCTTCCCCTACGTCTGAAACGAAGTATCACCACAGAGGCACAGAGAGCACAGAGAAGAGAGGAGAGAAGAAGAACTGCACTTGAGTGGCGCGACAAGACGCCTCTCTGCGACTCCCCTCCCTTTCAGGTCGCCGCGGCGACTCGCTGTGGCGAGGAGGGGTTGGGGGAGGGTCGCCATCCACATACACTGTGTGCGCGCTCAGTCTTGTCAACTGCGTGGTCGCCGTTATTGAATCAAACCCACACAGGCCAGTGCCGTCCATCCCGGCAACTTGCCTCGGTATCTACGTCTATCTCCTTCTTCTCTGTGCCCTCTGTGCCTCTGTGGTGAATCACGAGGAGCACCGTGCCGCCCAGCAACGTCCCTGACACGCCAGAGGCAGCCGCACGAAAACGCCGCTGGCGACGCGTCAAGTGGACGGTGCGCATTTTCGCGGTAGTGTTGGTCATCGGATTGTTGAGCTGCGTGGGACTCGACGGCAAGTTCTACTACCCCGACGCCAAGGTCTACGACCGGCCGGAGGACTACGACCTCGTCCACGAGGACGTGACGTTCCCGACCAGCGACGGCCTGACGCTGCACGGCTGGTTCCTGCCCGCGCGCGGCCGCGCCCGCGGCACGGTCGTCCACTTCCACGGCAACGCGGCCAACGTCAGCGCCCACGTCGGCCTGGTCGCCTGGCTCCCGTCCCTGGGCTACCACGTGGTGATGTTCGACTACCGCGGCTACGGTCGCTCCGCGGGGCGCGTGACGCGCGCCGGCACCGTCCGTGACGGCCACGCCGCCCTCGACTACGCCTTGTCCCGCCCCGAGGCGGGCGGGCTGCCCGTGTTCGCGTACGGCCAGTCGCTCGGGGGCGCCGTGGCCATCGTCGTCGCCGCCGATCGCCCGGAGGTCCGCGCCGTCATCGCCGAATCGCCCTTCAGCACCTATCGGGGCATCGCCGCCCTGCACGCCCGCCGTCTGCTCGGCAGCGACTGGGTCGCGCGCTGCCTGGCCCGGATCACCGTCTCTTCCGGGCACGACCCGCTCGCGGTGGTCGACCGCATCGCACCGCGCCCCCTGCTCGTCATCGCCGCCGAGTGTGACGAAATCTGCTTCCCCGAGCAGGCCCGCGAGCTCTACGACGCCGCCGGCGAGCCCAAGGAGTTCTGGCTCGTCCCGGGGGCCGCGCACCTGGCCATCCTGCTCGAGGCCCAGACCGAACTCGTCGAGCGCGTCAGCACCTTCCTGCTCCGCGCCGCCGGTCGATAGCCGGTGCCGAGTAGCTACGGTACGGCACCGCCGATCGCGGCGCGCACCAGCCGGAATACACGCCCTTGGATCCGCGTCGCCGCCGCCCCAACTGCCGCTCCTACCGCGTCCACGGTCACCGCCAGGCCCGCGGCGCGGGCCACCGCTTCGAACGCGTCCGCCGTGGTGCGCTTGGCGTCCGCCACCAGCGCCAGGCCGCCGGGCTCAAGGTGGCGGGCGACAAATCGCGCCACCGGCTCCAGGTTCCGCGCCTCGTACAGCACGTCCGCCGCGACGATTCGCTCCGCACGCAGGTCAGGATACTCCCGTCGCCAGTCGATCAGCCGTACACCGTCAATCGCGATGTGGTTGCGGCGTGCATTCTCCGCGGCAAAGGCCAACGCATCATCGTCATAGTCCGATAATGTGACGCGGTGGCCCCGGCTGGCGGCGACGAGCCCTACCAACCCGACGCCGCAGCCAAGTTCCAGCACGGTGCCCGCCGATCTGGCCCCCGGCACTGGCGGCCACTCCCCCACGATCTCGGCCAACAGCAGCGCCCCGGGCCAAAGCCTGGCCCAATAGGGCATGTACTCATCCCGCTCAAAGCGCCGTTGCACGCTGGGGTCATCCAGCAAGCCATCCGGGTCCGCCGGCACCAGCAGCCGGAGGCCCAAGCCGCCCGCCCGCACGACCTCCTCCCGCACTCGATACCCACGCCAGTGGTCCATTACGCTACCATACACGAGACGACGAGCGGCCCATCGGCCGGCCCCACACGCTGGGGATTATCCGGTTCGCGCGGCCGCTGGCAACGCCCCTGGTGGCCCGTGGCCGTGCATCCCGAACAGATTGGGTCTCCGCGCCCTCTGAACCGTCTCGTCCCGTTCCAGCCGCACTGGGCCGCCGACGTCGTGACCTGGGTGCGCGACGACCAAGAGTTATATTGGCTGGCTCCCAAGTCGCGGCCGCCGTTGACCACTGCCGAGGTGCTCCGCTGGCACGAGCCCGATCACGACCCGTTCAGCCTGCTGGACGCTCAGACGGGCTGTCCGGTGGCCTACGGCGAGTTGAATCGGCTGGCGGGTCGGCGGCGCGAGTATTGGCTGGGGCACCTGATCGTGGACCCGGCCCGACGGGGGCGGGGCCTGGGCATTGCGTTGACGCGGGCGCTGCTGGAGGAGGCGTTCGAGCGGCGGGGCGCGTGGCGGGTGACGCTGGTGGTGTTTCCGGAGAACCGCCGGGCGCTGGCCTGCTACCGGGCGGCGGGGCTGCGGGACGATGGGCACGAGTGGCACCGTTTTCCGGTGCGGGGGCGGGAGGAGTTGCTGGTGCGGCTGGCGGCGCGGGCCGACGGCTGGGCCTGTATCTAGCTATTGTAGTTATTCTAGTTGGCCGTCATCGCCCGGGTTCGGGGGAAGGGTCGCGCCGGCGGCGTCACGGGGTGTGCAGTAGGCCAGGCGTCGCGTCACCGATTGCGGCCGGTGATCGGCCTGCCGAGCAAGGGGATTTCCGTTACATCGCAGGCCCCGCACCCGTTTCACGTGAAACGCCAGCAATCGATGACCTCTCCCCGCCTTGTTCGAGTCGGCGGACATTCTGCAGGCCGTGAAGCCGAAACCGATTCATGATTGTCCCGCACATGCACCGACCCTCGTTTCACATGAAACGTCCCGCCCAAGCTACGGCCGTCTATTCCAAGTGAGCATCCCCGGCCAGCCGCTCGGCGATCCGGTCGAACTCTTCCAAGTTACCGTACTGGATCACCACCCGTCCCGAGTTCTTCCGCCGCCCCTGATACACCCGTACTCGCAACCCGGTCGCCTTGCTGAGTGCAGATTCAAGTTCGTCGAGGTGCCTGCGCGACGCGCCTGAATCCGTCGGAGCAGCCGCCGCCACAGCCGATTGCGCCACAGCATCCGCCGCCTTGGCCAGCTCCTCGACCTGCCGCACCGAGAGGTTCCGCCGGGCCGCCAGCCGCGCCAGCGCCAACTGCCGCTGGGGATCAGACACCCCCGCGATGGCCCGCGCCTGCCCCATCCCCAACTGCCCAGCCCCCAGCATGTAGAAAATCTCCGGCCCGAGCTTCAGCAGCCGCATGTAGTTCGAGATGTTGGCCCGGCTCTCCCCCAGCCGCTGAGCCAGCTCCTCGATCGTGCCCCCATACGTCTCCAAGTAATGCTGATAGGCGGCGGCCCGCTCCAGCGGGGCCAAGTCCTGGCGCTGGAGATTCTCCACGAGCGCCAACTCGAACGACTGTGCGTCCGTCAACTCCCGCACAATGGCCGGGACCGTCGCCAGTCCGGCCAACTTCGCCGCCCGCCAGCGACGCTCGCCTGCCACGATCCGGTAGCCGCCGTCGTCCAGCGACCGCACGATGATCGGTTGAACTACCCCGTTGTTCCGAATCGAGGCCGCCAGTTCCTCCAGCGCCTGCGCGTCGAAACTCGACCTGGGCTGGTGGGGGCTGGGCACGATGGTTTCGACCGGCAAGTCGCGGATGTGACTGGCGTCAGGCAGTGGCGGGACCGCCGGCCCAAGGCCGCTTGGGCCCGGTGTGGCGGGAATCAGCGAACTGAGCCCACGTCCCAAACGACTGGCCGGTTTCATGTGTTTCTCCTCGGGGCGGATCCAGCGTAGGCGCCCGGCCCCGCGCCTGTCAACCCGGCGCCGGGCCCGCGCGGGGCGGCCCGCCGGCGGCCGGGGGTCGCCGGGTCCGCGACCGCCGCGCGTGTAGAATACCTAGAGCTTCCAGGGCCCGCGACCGGCGGGGGCCGCCGCCGGCCCGATGTAGGAGTCCTAGATATGCTATGCCCGGGCCGGCCGCCCGGCCGCGGCCTCCCGCGCCAGCTCCCGAAACCGCTCCAGCAGGAGCCGGTGCCGGCGCTTCCGCCCCCCAAACCCCAACGCCTCCATCTCCCGCTCCGCCGTCTCCGCCGACCACCCCTCGACGTGGACGCGATACAGCGCGCAAAACAGCAGCGTCCGCTGCTGACCCAGCCGACAGTGCACCAGCACCGGCCGCGTCGCCGCGTCGCGACACAGCCGCAGGAACTTGTCGGCCTGCTCCGCCGTCGGCGGGTTCTTGTGATTGCACGGAATCGTCACGAACCCGACGTTCCGGGCCGCGCACAGCTCGCGCTCCGCCTGTTCCCACGCGTCCGGATCGTCCTCGTCCCGCGACCCCCGCAAGCTCACCACCGTGCGCAATCCCAACCGGTCGATCAAGTCGGCGAGTTCCGCCGGCGTCGGCTGACCACACCGATACAGAGTCCCCTCGGCCACCGCGCCGAAGTGCCGCAGCCCATCGTACGGCGCACGGAAGAGACGTCGGATGAACCGAGGGACGTTCACCGCGCGGTCCTCCGAAGCAAACCCGGTGCGCAGCGCGGAGCACTAAGGGGCGGCGGCCAGCTCGAACGCGGCCCGGTTCTCCGCCACCTTTTGCCCGAGTTTATCAATCACCGTCGCTTTTACCACGTAGGAACCCGGGGAAAGTGACGCCGGCAACCGGACCAGACGGGGGATGAAACAATCCTGCCGGCGGTTCGCGCAGCGGTCCACGATGTCCGTGTCCTTGATCTCCAGCACGGTTTGCCCGGAGCGATCCAGGATGGTGGTGGTCAGGTCGAACTTGGTCGTGTAGAGCCCGTCGTCCCCCCGCTCGCTCACGAAATCCCGCAACTCGCAATAGAGCACAAACTCGTTGACGACCCCCGCCAGGAAGCGCGGCGGCTCGATGGCGTCATATTGCCCGAACCCTCGCACCGAGCGGCACATACGCACCACCGGCACGCTCAGGTCGCTCACCCGCCGCAGGGCCACCTGAAGCGCATCGAGCTCGCGGGTCGCGGCGGCCGCCGCCGTTGCCTGGTCCCCCAGGTGCCAGTTGCGGATCACGATCCAGGCTTCGATGAAGCGCGCCGCCAACTCCTGCTGCTCGGCGGTCACCAACTCCAGGGGGGACCGCGCCCGCTCGTAGTCGCCCGCCACCACCCACAGCATCCGCCGATCGAGCTGCGCCCGGAACGAACCCTCCGACGCCGGCGGCAGACGCTCGATCAGCTCGCGGAGTGAGGCAGGGGCGTTTGCGGCCTCGGCGGCAGCGTTGACGCGTGGGGCGACCGCTTCCCGCACTGAGGACGGCGAGGGAGGCGGCTCGGACGCCTCTGCTGCACGCACCGAGACGGCCTTGATCCGGGGTGGCTCCGTCGCCGGCTGACGAGACGGCGGTGACGCCTCGGGGGGCCGGCTCGGCTGTGATTCCGGCTCCCCATCCGGAGCGCTGGCGGACGACGGGGGCGCCGGTTCACTCGTCGGCGCCGGCGGCTCCTCGCGGTGCACGACGTTCACGTCGGCCGCCGGGCGGACCGGGTTGCGCGGCGACCGCTCCGCTTGGTCAATCCGCTCAATCCAACCGAGCACCGTGCTCTTGACTTCCGCGTCATCCGCCTCCTTGGTCTCGCGGATCGTCGGGGTATCCACAACCTGGGGCGGTTCCTGCGGCTCGGGGGGGGCCTGAAGCTCCTGCCGCGCGGCGGGGACTTGATAATCCATTGCGCAGCCAGCACTTATGGCAATCAATACAGCCCACACCCACCGCGCGCGCGTCGCATCCATGCGAAGCTCCGGCGTCTTGGGTCAGCGGGCCGAGCCGGCCAGCTCGACCAGCAGCCGCTCAACACCCGTCTCTATCGACCGCGTGCCGGACTTGGCTTGTGAATCCAGCTCGGCCAGCGCCGCGACGGCCCGGCGCAAGGCCCGGGGCGGCAATCGCCGCAACGTCGCATCAAGTTGCTGCTCGCGCCCCCACGCCATGACTTTCGGAGCTATTTCGGAGATGGAAATGCCACTGGCGAGCATCTGGTGAGCGCCCAGCCATTGTCGCAGCTTCCACGCCACGCCGCCCAGCGCCTTGAACGCGGCTTCCGGATCGGTACTGAGAACTTGGCGCCACAGACGCAGCGCCTGGTCCCCCGCGCCGGCCGCCGCCGCATCCACCGCCGCGAACACCTTCTCCTCGCGGGCCACGCCCACCAGCTCGACGACATGCCGCTCAAGGATGGCGGGCTGATCGACGGCGTACAGCGCGAGCTTCTCGATTTCCGCCGCCAGCCGCCCGGCGTCCGGCCCCACCAGGTCGATGAGCCGCGCTGCCGCGGCCCGGTCGATTCTTCGGCCGCGCCGCTGGCTCTCGGCCAGGACGAAGTCGAACAGGGCCCGGCCGGTGAGCTTCTTGCACTCGATGATCTGGCCGCCGACACCGGGAATCGCCTTCGCCAGGCGGGTCGTTCGCGGGAAGCTGCGACACTCCAAGACCAACGTCCCCGTCGGCGCGGGCCGCGTCAGATACCGCTCCAGAGTCTCGCGGTGGGCCGTGACGAAGCTGTCGGCGTCGCGGATCAGGACCACGCGCCGCGGCGTGAGGAAGGGCAGCGTGGCCAATTCGGCCAGGACGTCGCCGACGCACGGCCCGCCCTGGTCTTCCTTCCGCGTACCGTCGTACTCACTGAGGGCCAGCGTGCGGTCGATCGGCGGCGGCAGCAGCACGTCGAGCGCGCGCGTCAGGGCGTCGGACTTCTGGTAGTCTTCGTCTCCGAAGACAACGACGATCGGGGGTGCGGAGGCGGTCTTTCCCATGTCTGACCCGGGGGCGGCACCGGCGGACCACTGGCCGCGACGGGCACCTCCGGCTCCGTCGGCGCGGGACCGAAGTACTCCAGTCGCCGCCGGGCCTTGGCCCGCAGCTCCTCGTCGCCATCGCGGGCCGCCAGTGCCCGGCGCCACGCTTCCAGCGCCGGCCGCGTGCGGCCCAGCCGATGCTCCACGTCTCCGGCCCGCAGCCAGGTCGCACCGCTGTGGGGCCGCAGTTGCAGCAGGTGTTGCAGGTGCTCGCGGGCGACAGCGTAGCGTCTCTGTGTGGCGGCGACCAGGGCCAGCCCCTCCAGCGCTCCCACGTGGTCGTTGACGAGAGACAGCGCCGTCTCGAAGCGGCGCCCGGCCTCGTCATATCGGCCGAGTCGGTACAGCGTGCTGCCCAAGTCGACCAAAAGGTCCGCATCCTGCGGCGCCAGTTCCAGTGCATCCTCGAAGCGCGCGGCGGCCAGCGAGTACTGCCCGCACGCCGCGAATCGCTCCGCCAGCTCGCGCAGGTGTGCCAGCGTGGGTCCGCTTCGGCGGGTACGGTCGGCCGCGGGGCCGGCCGGGACGGCGGGCTGCGTCGTCGCGGTCGCGTCGGCGGTTTCGGGCGCGGGCGACGAGCCGGCCTGCCTGTCGGCGACGGCGTCCGGCAGGGCGGGGGTCACGGCGGCGGTGGCCACACACGGGTTGCCGGCGCGGTCGACGGCGATCAGACGGAGCTCGATAGGCGGCACGAGGACCGCGGGGGCGTACCACAGCAGACCTGTATCAACGATGTCGGCCGGACCCCCGTCGATCCACTCGGTCGGTATGGTCCGATAGAACACCCGCACCGCCTCTTGTGATCGATTCTCCTCGATGAATGTCGCCACCATTTCCACCGCCGGCCGGTCGCCCTCGGACCGCAGCCCCGCCGCGTGAACCTGAAGCAGCGGCGGCAGCGTGTCCACGATGACGCTGACCATCGGTGCCGTCCCCGGCTGCGGCGGCTCGCCGGACTCGCCGCCCGCCTCCCGCGGAGCCAAGTAGAAATCGTACTTCCCGTCGGCGGGCGCGTCGTACCGCAGTGTCGTCGCCCCAGCGGGCGTGGTTTCCGCCCTCTGCCACGTTCGACCCGCGTCCGTTGAAACCCACACGTCGACTTCGGCAGGCGTCTCGGTCCCCTCGGCCTGGAACTCGAGCAGGAGCTGGCGCGAAGCCACGTAGCGCGCCGGCGGCGCCCCCCAAGCAACCGTCGCCAGCAGAAGCGCGACCACGGGCAGACTTCGACTGCGGTGCATAGGCAACCTGCTCGACACGCGACTCCCACCCGAGTATCGGCGGCGGGGCGGGGCCCGCGACACCGCCGCCGCCGGTTGGGCGCGACCGCTGCGCGGGGTTGCGGACGGCGGCGGAGCGCCTAAGGTGAGGGTGGCCATGCAGGAGCCGTGAGATGCGCCGAGCGGCGATCCAGAGCGGGCAGGTCGTCCCGGGGGTGCTGGCGGCGATACTTGCGCTTTGCTCCGCCGCGGCCGGCGCGGAGACGCTCACCTACGTTCTCACGCCGGTGCGCGAATCGGGACGGATCGAGGTCGAGCTGGCGTGGGAAACCCAGGGCCGCGACGCGTCCGCGCTGTGCGTCTCGCCGCGGTGGGGTTCGGTGGGGGACATCCCGCGTCTGGTCACGGACGTGCAGGTTTCCGGCGGGACCTTGACGGGGCAGGAGGGTGCGTGCTGGAAGTTTGAGCACCGGCACGGGGCGCTGTTGCGGGTCCGGTACGCGGTGGATGCCGGCCGTTCAATGTTCGATTGGGACTTTGTCCACCTGCCGATTGCGACGCGGACGTTCTTCCACGGCGTGGGCAACACGTTTCTGCTGGTGCCGCGGCCGGGCGGGGGCGCCCCGGAGGAATACGAGGTGGCGCTGCGGTGGCGCGTGCCGGAAGGATGGGAGGCGGTCTGCTCCTGGGCCGCCGGCCGACACGTGGGGGCCCGGCTGAAAGTGGACGACCTGCGGCACTCGGTCTACCTGGCCGGCGAGCTGGTCGTGCATACGTCACGCGTGGAGGGAGCGGAGGCCTTGACGGTGGCCATGCCCGACCGGTTCGCGTTCAAGGTCGAGGCGTTCGCGGAGCTGGCCGCGGCGATCATCGGGCCGCAGTGCACCTTCATGGAGGACCGCACGTTCCCGCCCTTTGTCGTGACCGCCATCCCCGTCGGCGAGCCGCTGGGCGAGGGCCAGACGCGGTTGTCCGGTACCGGGCTGTACCGGAGCTTCGCGCTCTTCGTGCCGCCCGAGGCCCGGCTCGGCGAGCCGGTGGAGCACCTGTTCGCGCACGAGAACTTCCACCACTGGAACGGGCAGGTGTTACGGGCGGCGGAACCGCAAGGCGAGGTGTACTGGTTCACGGAAGGATTCACCGACTACTACGCCCTGCGCATTCTCCACGAATCCGGACGCTGGTCGGCCGGCACCTACGCCGACTGGATCAACCGGCACCTGCGGGCGTATCACTCCAACCCCGCCCGGAATGTCAGCAACGCGGAGATCGCCGCCGGCTATTGGACGCAGCGCGACACCGTGGGGGAGGTGCCGTACCAGCGGGGTTTGCTGCTGGGGCTGCGGTGGCACCGCCTGGCACGCGACCGCGGCCGCGCCGAGGGAATCGACGCGCTCTTCAAGGCGCTGGTCGCGCGGGGCCGCGACGGCGGGTTTCAGTTGACGAACGAGGCCGTGCGGCAGACTGGCAGCCGGCTCCTGGGCGACTGGTTCGCGGACGACTTTGACCGCTACGTTGTCCGGGCCGAGACGGTCGACGTGCCGCCGAATGCCCTCGCGCCGGACCTGACCGGGAAGGTCCAGGCCGTGTACGCCTACGAACTCGGCTTTGACCGCGAGCGGTCCCTCGGACAGCAGCGGATCGTGGGGTTGGTGGCTGGATCGGCGGCGGCCAAAGCGGGCCTACGGGAGGGGGACGAGTTGGCCGGCTGGAGCATCTACGCCGACTCGGACCGCAAGACGGTCCTCCGTGTGCTTCGCGGGGGCCAAGTCAAGACTGTGGCCTATTTCCCACGCGGGGAGCGGATCGACGTGCTGCAATTCCGACCGACGCTCGGGGTCGCCGGCGCGGGGCACTGACGGCGGAGGGGTAAGACGAAACACCCGAGGCGGCCGTCCCGCTGGGGGCGTCCGCCTCGGGGGTCAGAGGAGGAGGTAAGCGACACGTTGGGAGGTTCTCTGCCGTTGGTACGCCGCCGGACAGCGGCAGTTCGCTCGGCTTGATGATATTGCGCTCTCAGTTGTGGCTCGCTCCGGCCTTGGACGCCGGCGCCGGGGGTGGGTCGGTACCCTGGGCTTGGTCGGCGGGGGGTGTGACCAGATTCCGTGGCACCGGCTAGAAGCCCACCGGGGCGACAATCAAAGAACCCAGCGGGCGACTGAGTGTAGCCCCGGGCGCGAGCCCCGGGAGCCGCGAGGCCTTATTCGCCCTGGAGCCCGCGTAGCGGGCGATTGGGGCTTCAGTCGCCCCACCGGGGCTCAGATGTGGGGGCCACGCCATCTCCCCGGGCTCGCGCCCGGGGCTACCTTCAAGCGCCCCTGCGGGGCTACCCACGGGCGTACGGGGTCACCCACGGGCGTACGGGGTCACCCACGGGCGTACGGGGCGACCCACGGGCGGTAGGGGCGACCCACCGGCCGATTGGTGCCTGGACACGCCCGCTCGTGTCCACCTACGCACTCAGTGGTTGTCGCTTGCCGCAATCCGTGGTCACACCTGCGGCGGGGTCTCCGGCCGTTGGCGGCTGGACAGCGGGGGCTTGGAGCGATATCATCGAAGCGTGCTCGGTGGAGTGCGGGTCGCCTGCGACCCGTCGCTGCTGCCGGCGCGAGCGGGTTCAGGTTTTAATCGTACCCCGGAGTCCGGGTGCGGGTGGGGTCGGTGGTCCGGCTTTGGTGCTCGGTAGCGTGGACCTTGGCGCGGTCTGGTCCATCCTGACCGAGACATTGGATCGAGGAGTCCCATTGGAGAAGCGCGTGGCGCTACCCGCCCCGGCCGGGGCCGGCCCACGCCTGGGGACTGACGGTGTGCGGTAGGGAGCGGTCATGAGCGAGCGGATTTACAGCCTTCACAATCACACGCCCTTTTCGGACGGCGCCTACACGGTGGACGAGCTGTGCGAGGCACACCTCGACTGCAAGGCCTTGCAGGGGTGCGAGTTGGCGGGGATCGGCATCGCCGACCACATGTTCTGCACGCCGTCGTCGCGCGAGGTGAAGACCGAGAAGGAGTTCGAGCGGCTGTTCGCCAAGGAAACGCGGGCGTACGTCGCGATGGTCAAGGAGGCCCGGCAGCGCTGGGCCGGCCGCATCCCGATCTTCTGCGGCGCCGAGATCAACTGGCCGCTCAACAGGGGTATGCTCGACGTGGTCCGCACGATGCTCGCCGGCGTGGACTACGTGCTGTTCGAGTACGTGGACTGGGCGGGACTGACCCAGCTGGCGAACCAGGCCCGACGCTTTCCGTGCCCGGTGGGTCTGGCGCACACCGACGTGGCCATTCAGTTTCCCAACACGTCGATGGACCAGGTCGTCCGCACCCTGGCCAACGCGCGCATCGTGTACGAGCTGAACTCCAAGCTGATGCCGCTGGCCAACCAGGACCGCTGGTTCCACGTCCTGCCGAACCACCGCGTCTATGTCGCCATTGGCACGGACACGCACGACGACCTGAACTGCCTGAACGACTTGCCGGAACTGCACGCGTTCGTCCGCAAGCACGGCCTGGCGGAGAAGCTCTTCGTCCCCACCGTGCGCGCCGAGGAAGCCGTGCCGGCCCCGTCGTAGCGCCGGCGTGGCGCCGGTAAGGGCCGGCCCGTCCCCGCAGGAACACGTCCCTTGCTGAACACTTCCGTCCGACGACCGGAGCCGCTGCTCGCCGCCACGTTCGCCCTACTCATCGCGATTGGCACCGGCCTCCTGTGCCTGCCCGTGGCCCAGGCCGACGGCCGCGTCGGCGTCCTGGACGCCCTGTTCACCGCCACCTCCGCCGTCTGTGTCACCGGCCTGATCACCGTGGACACCGCTACGGCCTGGTCCCGCTTCGGCCAGACCGTCATCCTGATTCTGATCCAGCTCGGGGGGCTGGGGATCATGACGTTCGGCGTCATCGCGGCGGAGGTGCTCCGTCTCCGCGTGTCGTTCGCCACGCTGGCGGCCTCGCGCGGGGCGCTGTTCGAGCACCACTTCCGGGGCGATCTTCGCAGCACGCTGCACCGACTTCTGCTGCTGGTGCTGGTGGTTGAGCTCTTCGGCTTCGGGTTGATCTACCGCGGACTCGAAGCGGGTGCCGCGCCGCACGGGGGACGGTTCGAGGCGGCGTTCCTCACCGTCTCCGCATTCTGCAACGCCGGCTTCTCCATCTACAGCGACAACGTGGCCGGGCTCACCGGCGCGCCGCTGATCATGGGCACCCTGATGGCCCTGGTTATCGTCGGCGGTCTGGGCTACGCGGTGCTGCTCGAAGTCACGGGGCGGGCCTGGAACCGCCTGCGCGGTCGGACCACGGGCCCGGTCCGGTGGAGCCTGCAAACCCGCGTCGTGCTGACGGGTAGCGCGCTACTGATCGTTGGCGGGGCGGTGACGCTGTTCGCGTTCGGGATCGACGAGGCCCGCGGCGCCCCGGCCGCCCGCCTCGGACACGCCGTCTTCCAGTCCGTGTCGGCGCGGACCGCCGGATTCAACACCGTGCGCATCGAGGCCCTGCCCGTCCCATCGGTGTTGATCCTGATCGCCCTGATGTTCGTGGGCGGCTCACCCGGATCGTGCGCCGGCGGCGTCAAGATCACGACGACCGCCGTGTGGCTCGCCCGGATCGGGACCCGGCTGACCAACCGCGACGCAGTCAACATCGGCGGGCGCCGGCTCCCGCAGGATCTCGTGCGACGCGCAACGTTGCTGCTCGCACTCGCCGCCGTGTGGAACCTGGTTGGGATCATGGTGCTGAGCATCAGCGAGGAGGCGGGGACGCGAGTCCGCTTTGAGCATGTCATGTTTGAGCAGGTGTCCGCGTTCGGCACGGTCGGCCTGTCTGCGGGTTTGACCCCGTTACTCAGCCCGGTCGGGAAGATTTGGATCATGGCGTCGATGTTCGTGGGCCGCCTGGGGCCGCTGACTGTCGCGCTGGCCATGCTGAAGCCGGCGCGGGAGCGGTTTGCGTACCCCCCGGAGCGGGTCATGATTGGTTGAGGAGTGACCAGCAATGCGAAGACAAGTGTGCGTCATCGGCTTGGGGCAGTTCGGCACGCACTTGGCTCATGCCCTGGAAAACGCGGGTTGCGAGGTGCTGGCCATCGACGCCAACGAGAAACGCGTCGAGCAGATCCGCGATCACGTCCACCAGGCCCTGATCGGCGACGTGCGCGATTACGAAATGCTCGCCAGCGTGCTCAGTTCCGCCGTCCCCGAGGCCGTCATCTGCCTCGGTGAAGCCAACCTGGAACCGAGCATCCTGTGCGCGCTCAATCTGAAGCGGATCGGCGTGCCGTCGATCCGCTCGACGGCGGCTAACGACGACCACGCCCAGATTCTGCGGGCGGTCGGCGCGACGGAGATCATCTTCCCGGAACGTGACGCAGCGGAACGGATGGCTCGACGGATCGCCGACCCGGACATACGCGATATCTTCCCACTGGCCGAAGATTATCGGATCATGGAAATCAAGGCACCGGGCAAGACACACGGCAAGTCGCTTCTTCAACTAGACTTACGTTCATCTTTCGACCTGCTGATCCTGGCGGTGCGCGGACCGTCCGAGCCGAGCTTCCGCTTCCTGCCTCCCGCAGGCAAGGTTATCCAGGCCGGAGAGATTCTGATGGTTCTGGGACGAGAACTCGACCTAGCCCGCTTCGCGGCGCTCGAATAGGGACCGGGAACAGTCCGGGAACGGTATCGGACAAGCTCTCTAGTGCCCCGCCTCGCCGTGGCCCGGTCAAAAGCTGTCAAAAGCGCGCAACTTTTTGCAAATCCCGTGTCTGCGTTGTAACCTTGATAGTGGAGACCGGCGGTGCCAGTCGTCATCGACGGGAACAACCTTCTCCACGCCGCCCGAAGTGCGGAGACATCGACTCTGCTTATCGGTCGGTCGATGTTGTGTGACGCGATCGGCAGGTGGGCGCAACGGCGCAACGAGCGGGTCCACATGGTGTTCGATGGCCCCGCGCCGCCCCCGCCGCTGGCCGGGCAGATCGGACACCCGGCGATACAGGTAACCTACAGCGGCACGGGGACTAGCGCCGACAGCGTGCTGACCGAGATACTCGAGACGGACTCGGCCGCCCGGCGGTTGCTCGTGGTTTCGTCCGACCACGAAATCGTGCGTGCTGCGCGGCGACGACGTGCGCGCTCGATGGGATCTGAGGAGTTCTGGCGGCAGGTCCAGCGGGACTTGTCGCGCCCGCCGCGCGTCCGCGGCGAGCCGAAGGAGAAGGAAATGGGATTGCGCCCGGATGACGTCCAGCGCTGGCTGGACGAGTTCGGGCTGCGGTAGCTGCCAGGATGGCGGCTGTGGGCCCGGGACGCGGGCAGCCCCGTGGGCCCGGGCGAAGGAGAAGACGCCATGACGCTCGAGAACGCCGCCGCCTATCCCGTGACCAGTCCGCTCTCCGATCGGCCGCCGGTGCTCGAGCGCCGCTTCGAGACTCGGCAGCCGATGGTCTGCGACCTCTGGATGATCGACCATCACGGATCCACCGTCCTGCGCTGCCGCTGCGTCGAGGTCTCCGAGAACGGCATGCGCCTGCGGGTACCGTTGGGGTACGGCGTGGCCGAGGGCCAACGGTACGAGCTGCGCTCGCACCCGCCGGGAGCGCACACGCCCACCCCCCTGGGGCTGGTCGGCAGCCGGTGGGCAACCGTGGTCAGAACGCAGATGCTGTTGGGCGAGAACAACGAGGATTACCTCGAAGTGGGCGTAGTGCTTGACCACCCCGAGGCGGTCTGGCCCCGCAGCGTGCATTGACTGGTAACCCGCATCGTTCACTCGGGGGGCCGCAGCGCGGCCTATGGCCACAACCGAATGTAGCGGCTCGCCACAGCGAGTCGCCTTTGGCGACCGGGCTCCGTACCGGCCGTTGGCCGCCGAAGAACCGTGTAGCGCCGACGAGGATTTCGAGCGTCAGTAGTACAGAGAAGGCTGAGCCCAGCCAACCTACGCGGCGCTTGACGAGTCCCGGATGCGCAACGCGGCTCAGCTCTTGTGCAGTTTGCGCAACGCCTGCTCACGGGCGTCGAGCACGAGGTCGTCGCGGGGCGTGAGGTCGCAGATTGAGCGCCAGGTGGCGGCGGCCCGGTCCACCATGCCGATGCTCTGGAGCGCGAGCGCCAGATTGGCGCGGAACGCGATGTTCTGTCCCGCCCCGGCGGCGGCCTGCTCGAACTCCTCGACCGCCAGGTCGAAGCGCTGGCGCTGGGTAAAGAGCAGCCCCAGCTCGTAATGGACGTCGACGTAGCGGTCGTCCACCTTCAGGGCCCGCTGAAACATGGCGATGGCCTCGTCGGTCTGCCCGCACTCCTTCAGGGCAATCGCCAGCTTGACCAGGGCCTTGGCGTAATTTGGGTTGATGGCCACGGCGTTGCGAAACGCCTGAATGGCCTCGTCATGGTGGCCCATCTGCCGCAGCAGCAGGCCGTAGCGATAGTGCAGATCAGCATGGTTGGGCGAGCGCAGCAGGGCCTGCTGGTGGCGGCGCAGGGCCTCGGCCAGTAGCGCGTCGCCGTCGATCGCGTCCCCCTCGTCCTCGTCCGCCCCCTCCTGGTCGGGTCGCTCGGCCTGCTCCGACTTCAGTTGCAGTCGCGCGGTCTCGGAAAACAGCAGCGTGCTGCTCGGCTCCAGGCTCGCCGCCAGGTCGAAGGTGGCCAGGGACTCATGCTTGCGGCCCAGGTCATACTGCGCCACGCCCAAGCCGACAAAGGCCGTCATCAGCCGATCGTTCAACTCGACGGCCCGGTTGAACGTCATCGCGGCGTCCACCAGGCGACCCTGCCGCATGTGCTGCGTGCCGAGCTTGACGGCCGCTTCGAGGAACCCGGGCTGCGTGCTCAGCGCCGTCTGGTACGCTTCGGTCGCCTGGCCGTCACGCCCCGCCTTCGCGTACAGGTCGCCCAACCGCAGATGAAACGGCGCCATCCCCGGGTACTTGCGGACGAGCTTCTCCAACGTCTGAATCGCCTCCTGGAGCCGGCCTTCCTCCGCCAGGTTCTCGGCGGCCGAGAGCGGGCCGTCGGCCGTGTCGGGCTCGATCAGCAGCGCCTGCTGGTACTGCTCAACGGCCTGTGCGGGCTGCTTGAGTTGCAGGTAGAGGTTGCCCAGCGTCAGCAGAACGTCGAGATCGCCGGGCTCCATCTCGGCCAGGCGCTCGTACTGGGTCAGGGCCACGTTCCACTCCCCCCGCCGTATCGCCAAGGCCGCTAATCGCTCGTAGGCGTTGCGCAATTGCGGGCACAGTTCAATCGCCCGCTGATAGAGCTCGCGGGCCTGGGTGGCTTGCCCCAACCGTTCGTGGCAGAAAGCCATGCCGAAGACGACCGCCGGATCGCGCGGGTCGCGCTGCTGTCCCGCCCCGAGGTACCGCAGCGCCTGGTCGATCTGCCCGAGCTCGTCATGCACGCACGCCAGCGCCAGCAACGGCTGGGCCGCTTCCGGCCGCATCTGCCGCGCCGCCTCAAACACCTCCTTCGCCTCGGCCAGACGCGCGCCCCGCAAGTGCGCCATACCCAGCCGCATCGCCAGATCGAACGAGGTCGGCGACGCCGCGAAACGGCGGCGCAGGTCGTCGGCGTCCTCCTCCGGACCGGGCAACTGGGCCTCGAACGCCGCCCGCAGGTCGGCCAGCAGCCCGCGTCCGAGGGCTTCGAGGAGGTAGCTCATGGCGTCCCTCGCTCGCCCTCCCCCCCGGGCAGGCGGGCCAGCGCGTCGCGCGCCGCCGTCAGCCGGCCGTTGAGTTCCAGGGCACGATGGTAGGCGCGGCGGGCGTCCGCCCAGCGCCCCTGCGCGGCACACACCTGGCCGAGCAGGAGGTGCACATCGGGATAGTCCGCCCCCGCGGCGAGCGCCCGTTGCAACAGCCGCTCGGCTTCCTGCACCCGGTCGCGCGTCTGCTCGACGCGCGCCGCCAACAGCAAGGCGTCCTTGTAGTCCGGGTGAATCCGCAGCGCGCGGTCCAGCCACTCCCGCGCCAGCTCCACCTCGCCCGTGGCCACCGCCGCCTGACCCGCGTGGTAGTGCAGGTCCGCATAGTCCGGATACCGCGCCACGGCCTGGCGGGCGGCGGCGAGAACCTGGCGGCGACTCGCCGGCGAGGCCTGTTCCGCGTCCTGGAGGCACGCCGCGATGAGCTCGGGTTCCCGTCCGAATACCTCCGCCAGGTCACGCGTACGGGGACGACCCACGGGCAGGGCCGGACCGGGCGAGGCGTGCTCCGGCGTCGTGGGACACGACGGCACCGCCGCTTTACCGGCTGTCACGCTCGCGGACGCATTGCAAGACAACTCGACGGGCATGGCTTCGCCTTCCTGCGCCCCCGCCGCTCGCGCTCACGTCAGGATCGCCCCGGTTTCTTGGCCCCCTGGTCGCTCGGCGGCGTCTCCGCGGCCTTGGGGGCCGGCGTGCTGCGCGCGTCGCGGGGGACCATGAACAGGGTCTGGCAGTGGCCGCAGCGGACGACCTTGCCGCGCGCCGAGTCGGCGGCCACGACCGTGCGGCCACACCGCAGATTGGGACAGATCATCGTGACGGCCACGAGCTGCGCTGCCTCATGGAAACAGTTCGGAACAGGTTGGTGGTCGTATCGGCCAGATTGGTGGGAACAATTATCCCCGCCGGTGTCGCCCGTGGTCCGCCCGCAGCGGCCCGAGAACGAATGCCCGCCCGCGCCGCCCGCGACAATGATCGTCGAGATGACTACCCCGCGGTCCTGCGGCGCGGACGCCTCGCGCGGGTCGCCACGTTCCGAAGTCCACGTCCCAGTAGCGCAACCCCGCGCGCTTACGAGCGCATCGGACCTTCGGCGTGCCGGCTCACGACGACCGTCGCCCCCGGCGCCTTATGGGACGCCGCGCCGACGGCACCGCGATCGCCTCGCGCCCGGTCAGGTAGGCGCCGGTCACCGACGCGGGCTCCGCCGCCACCTGTGCGAGCGTTCCCGCCGCCACGACCTGACCGCCGCGCACGCCCGGGCCGGGCCCGAAGTCCACGAGGTAGTCCGCGGCTTCCATCGTGTCGCGGTCGTGCTCGACGACGATGACGGTGTTGCCCATGTCGCGCAGGCGCTGGAGCGCCGCGAGCAGCCGGCGATTGTCCCGCGGGTGCAGTCCGATGCTCGGCTCGTCCAGCACGTACAGCACGCCCGTGAGCCCCGAGCCGATCTGGCTGGCCAGGCGAATGCGCTGCGACTCGCCCCCGGCCAACGTCGGCGCCGCGCGGTCCAGCGTGAGGTAGTCGAGACCGACATCCAGCAGAAACCCGAGCCGGGCGCGAATCTCCTTCAGCGGCTCCTCCGCGATCAGCCGGCGCACGCCGTCCAGCTCCAGGTTCGCAAAGAACGTCAGCGCCTCGCGGATGGACAGCCGCCCCACCTCGTGCAGGTTGAGGTTGGCCGGCGCGGTGCCCGGGCCGCCCGGTCGGCCCGCCAGCCGCACCGCGAGGGCCTGCGGGTTCAGCCGCCCGCCGCGGCACCGCGGGCACACCGTCTCCCGCATGAACTGCTCGTAGAAGCGGCGGACGATGCCGGAAGTCGCTTTCTTGTAGCGCGCGGTCAGCTCGGCGATCACGCCGGCGTAGGGGCCCCCGTGTTTCCACGTGCCGAAGCGCCCGCGCCACTCGAACGTGATATGCGCGTCGCCGGTGCCGTACAGCAGCGCGTGCCGGGCGCGCTTGGGCAGGTCGCGCCAGGGCATCCGCAGGTCCACGCCGAGGTACTGCGCCACCCCCTGATACAAGTGTCGCCGCCAGCGCCCCAGCTTGTGGCGAAACGCCGCGATGCACGGGGCGAAGAAGTCCAGCGCCGGATCGGGCACCAACAAGTCGGGATCAAAATCGTGCCGGGTCCCCAGGCCGTCGCAGTGCGGACACATGCCCTGCGGGCTGTTGAAGCTGAACATCTGCGGCGACGGCGGCTCAAAGCTCAAGTCGCAGGCGGTGCAGGCGAAGCCGGCGGACAGCAGGAGGTCCCCGGGATCCGCTGAAGGGGCAGCGCGGCCCCGGCGCCGGCCACCGGTCGCCGCGCCGGCGTCCGCACCCGGCCGGGCGACAATCGCCACGCCGTCGCCGGCCGTCAGGGCGGCCTCCAACCCCTCGGCCAGCCGTGACCGCACCGACGGCCGCAACACCAGCCGGTCCACGACGACCTCGATGTCGTGTCGGCGATAGCGGTCCAACGGCGGCGGGTTGGCCAGATCCACGACGCGGCCGTCCACGCGCGCCCGCACGAAACCCTGGCGGAGCAACTCGTCGAAGAGGTCGCGGTACTCGCCCTTCTGCGCCCGGACCTTCGGGGCCAGCAGCAGGACGGCCGTGCCTTCGGGCAGCGTTAGCACCCGCGCCAGCATCTGCTCCCGGGTCTGGGCACTGATCGGCCGACCGCAACTGGGGCAGTGCTGCACGCCGGCCCGGGCGAACAGCACCCGCGCGTAGTCGTGGACCTGCGTGATCGTCCCGACCGTGCTGCGCGGGTTCCAGCCGCTGGTCTTCTGCTGGATCGAGATCGACGGCGAGAGTCCCGTGACCTGCTCCACCTGCGGCTTGGGCATCTGGCCCATGAACTGGCGGGCATAGGAGCTCAGCGACTCGACGTAACGCCGCTGCCCCTCCGCATAGAGCGTGTCAAACGCCAGGCTGCTTTTGCCGCTGCCCGACACGCCGGTAAAACAAATCAGCCGGTCTTTCGGCAGCTCCAGCGTCACCCCCTGGAGGTTGTGCTCCCGCGCGCCGACCACGCGCACCACGGCCTCGTTCCCCGACCCTGGCCGCACGCTCCTCTCGTTCGGGCTGTCCGCCATAAAAAGAGTTCGGCCGCCCGCGGCGTCCGCAGAGCCGGGTGGGCGGCCGTGGGCCATCGTCGCGCCGCCTTGGAGCCGCTAACAGAACCCGCCACGCGAGTGGCGGGCCGCTTGCCCCCGCACGGGCGTGCGGGGTTCTGATAGGCGCTCTCAGGCCGGCAGCTCGATGATCGACTGGGTCTTGATCAGCGTGCGCTCCTGCGGGTACGCATGGAACGCATGCACGTGGAACTCGCGGTCGCGCGCCTCGTGGTCGATGTAGGTGAAGGGGGCCATGCCGCCCTCGGCCCACGCGTCGTACGAACGGAACCACCCGCGCTTCTCGGTGTGCCGCAGCAAGTCGTAGTGGACCGACTTGTACAGGGCCTCATCCATCGTCTCGACTTGCGTGCTCACGAGGTAGCACCACCCGTCGGGCGTCCGCCGCTCGTGGTCCCGCTCGCCCTTGAGCCGGAAGCGTGATACCACGCCGCGGGTCGGGAGCACTTCGCTGTCACGCGTCAGCAGCTCGGTCATCGAGCGCGGTCCGCAGGTCACGGTGACGAGGTGGCCCAGGCCGATGATCCAGATGTCGGCGTAGTACTTGCCCTGCTCCACCCGATAGGCGGCGAAGCGGTGGAACAACTCCGGGTGGAGCGGGCGGTCGTACACAAGTAGATGCAGGTCAATGGTTTGCAGGCCCTGCGCACCTGCCTCAGCACTGTTCAGCGTCTTCTCGGTCAAGGTGAAACCTCACATCTCGGTCAAGACCATCATTATAGCAGCCGGCGTGCCGTCGGCACAGCGTTTTCTCTAATCCACTTCTAATACGCTCGTCACGCCCGGCGCGTTCAGGCCTCTGATCCTAAACCACTACCAGTTCTACCCTTCCAGCGTCCCGAGGCGGCGGAGCAACGCGTAATCGTACAACCCCGTGTCGTGCCCATCCGCCCAGCGGACCCGCAGCGCATACCGCCCCACGAGCTCGATGTCGGCGACCGTCACCATTCGCTGCTGCTCCGCCGAGCTGGCCATCACCGGGAGCGAATGCGGCGACGCCGACTCGCGTTCGGCCCGGCACCCGGCGCAGGGGCAGGCCTTGCGGAGCTCTGCGAGTGGTATCGCGCTTCTCCGCCCGTCCGCCCAGGCGATTCGCAGGGCGACTCCGCGCTCCAGGTCGAACTCCAAAGGTTGGACGCACTCCGTGGACACCGAGTTCCCGATCACGCAACGGAACCATAGATCTGATATGCACTTACGCCCGAACAGGAAGCGGACTCGCGTTTCCAAACCACCCCAGGGGCAAGGCTCTCAGCCCCGAACGCCCTCAGGCTTCGGGGGTGGCCGCAGGCGCCCGCGCCCGGCGCCCACGCTTCACCGGCTTCGCCGCCGCCGCGCCATCCGCTACGTACAGCGAGCCGTAAGCCCGCAGCCGTTCGTACCGGCGACGAAGCAGGGTTTCGATCTTCAGCCGCGACAAGTCGCGGAGGGCCTTCGCAATCCACGCCGACACACTCTTGGCCGCGGTCTCGGGATCCCGGTGCGCGGCCCCAAGCGGTTCGGGGATGATGGCGTCAATCAGGTCGAGCCGCTTAAGGTCTTGCGGCGTAAGGCGCAGGGCCTCGGCAGCCTGGGCGGCGTTCTCGGCCGATTTCCACAGGATCGCGCCGCAGCCCTCGGGCGTGATTACCGAGTAGTAGGCGTGCTCCAGCACCGCCACCTGGTCGGCGACGGCGATGCCGAGCGCTCCGCCGCTGCCGCCCTCGCCGATCACCACCGCCACGATGGGTGTCGGCAGGCGGGACATCTCCATGAGGTTGACGGCGATGGCATGGGCGATGCCGCGCTCCTCGGCCCCGACGCCGGGGTAAGCTCCCGGGGTGTCCACGAGGCACACGATGGGGACGCGGAACTTGGCGGCCAAGCGCATCTTCGCCAGCGCCTTGCGGTAGCCCTCCGGGTGAGCGCAGCCGAAGTTGACCTCGATCTTCTCGCGGGTCTCGCGGCCCTTGTGATGTCCGATAAGCATGACCTTTTGGCCCGCCAATCGGGCAAAACCGCAGACAATGGCCCGGTCGTCACCGTACGCCTTGTCGCCGTGCAGCTCGCAGAAGTCCTCGGTGATCATCCGGATGTAGTCGCGGACGAGCGGCCGCTTCGGGTGCCGGGCGACGAGGACTTTCTCCCAGGGCGTCAGGTTGGCGAACGACTGCTGTAGCGCGCTGTGGAGCTGCTCGCGGATGCTCTTGATCACGTCGGAGTAGTCGCGGCCCCCCTCGGCCCGCAGGGCCTCCAGGCGATGAATCTCCTGCTCCATCTTGGCGATGGGCTTCTCGAACTCCAGCAGGTGCGTGCCGATCGCCGTCGGCGTGTTTGCAGACGTAGGCTGTGTGCTCATACGTTCCTAATCAGGCTTGCCGCGCCAAAGCGGGTCCGCGACCCGCACCCATGCCAGCTTGCGTTAGGGCGGTAATGTACGGCAACGGTGGCCTCGGCCGCAAGAGGATTCTTGTGCTGGAACAACCCATATCGACGGATTTCCGTCTTTCATTTCCGGGCGCTTAGCCGTAATCAATTTATGAACATGAACTTAAGACAAAACAAAGTTTCTGTTTATCGGAACCGCTCCCGACGAATCAATCCTCAGTCTGCGAGCCCGAGACAGCCAAAGTCCCGGTTCGGTCGGCAGGACGACGGGCCGCCGCCTGGGTATGATTTGCACCCTCTGGAGCGGCGGCTCCGGTCTTGAGTCGGCAGTTTGTCCCCGGGTGGAACATGGCGTTGTATCGCATAGAGGTTCGTCCGTCGGGCGGCGGGGAAGCGGGTGGTTGCGACCGAGCGGTCCTGGCCGCGCTGCGAGAGGCCGGACTGGGCGGACTCGAGTCCGTAGTCCCGTCGCGGCTGTTCTTCCTCGATGGCCAGTTCGACGCAACGGCCGTCCGGCGGATCGCTGACGCACTCCTCGCTGACCCGGTAACCGAGGTGGCCGAGATGTTGGGCGAAGGCGACGCGGTGCCGAGCGTGGCGCGGGGCCAGGTGGCCGTCGAGGTCCACCCCCGCCCGGGCGTCATGGACCCCGTCGCCGAGAGCACGCTGGCCGAACTGCGGGCCGAGGGTTTGGCCGTGGATGCCGTTCGGACGGCACGACGCTACGTGCTGGCCGGGCTCAACCACAATGCCGGCATCCGTGAAGCCGTCGGGCGCGTCCTGGCCAACGACTGCATCGAGGAAGTCGTCGTCGGGTCGGCGGGCGTGCGGCCGTCACCCAAGCCGCCCGTGTTCGAGTTTCAGTTGCGGCACGTCCGGCTGAGCGGCCTGGACGACGCGGCGTTGGAGCGGCTGTCGCGCGAGGCCCACCTGTTCCTGTCCCGGCACGAGATGCGCGCGATTCAGCAATACTACGCCGCCCGCGGCCGCGAGCCAACGGACCTCGAGCTCGAGACCCTGGCGCAAACGTGGTCGGAACACTGCGTTCACAAGACGCTGCGCAGCGCGGTCGTCTATCGCGGGGCGCCACTGCCGGCGGGGACGGCTGCACCGCCGGCCGGGGGACAGCTCGAAGAAGAGGAGCGTCGCTACGACAGCCTGCTGAAACAGACGGTCATGCGCGTCACCGACGAGTTGATCGCCGCGGGCCGCGGGCCGGAATGCCTGTCCGTGTTCCGCGACAACGCCGGCGTCATCGCCTTCGACGACCAGTTCGGCGTCGCGTTCAAGGTGGAGACGCACAATCATCCGTCGGCGATCGAACCGTACGGCGGGGCGGCGACGGGCGTCGGCGGGGTGATCCGCGACGTGGTGGGCTGCGGACTGGGGGCCCGGCCGATCGCCAACACGGACGTGTTCTGCGTCGCGCCGGGCGACTGGCCGGCGTCGCGGCTGCCCAAGGGCGTGCTCCATCCGGCCCGCGTGCTGCGCGGCGTGGTGCGCGGCGTCGCCGACTACGGGAACCGCATGGGCATTCCGACGGTCAACGGCGCGGTTGTGTTCGACCCGCGTTACCTGGGCAATCCGCTGGTCTACTGCGGGTGCCTCGGACTGATCCCCCGGGATCGTATCGCCAAGGCCGCCCGCGCCGGCGACGCGATCGTCCTCGTCGGCGGTCGCACCGGCCGCGACGGCATCCACGGCGCGACGTTCTCGTCGGCCGAATTGACCGACACGCACGCCGACGAGTTCTCGCACGCGGTCCAGATCGGCAACGCCATCACCGAGAAGCGCGTCGTGGACACCGTGCTCCAGGCGCGCGATGCACCGGAGGGGTGCCTGTACAGCGCCATTACGGATTGCGGCGCCGGCGGGCTGAGCAGCGCCGTCGGCGAAATGGGGGCCGAGGTCGGCGCCGTGGTGGATCTCGACCGCGTGCCGCTCAAGTACGCCGGCCTGCGCTATGACGAAATCTGGATCAGCGAGGCCCAGGAGCGCATGGTCGTCGCCGTGCCGCCGAAGCACTTGCCGCGCTTTCTCAAGATCGTGCGGGCCGAGGACGTCGAAGCGACGGTCATCGGTGAGTTCGGGTGCCGCGGGGCGACCGGCCGACCGCAGGTGCTGCTGCGGTTTGAGGGGCACACCGTCGGCGAGCTGGACATGGAGTTCCTGCATCACGGCGTGCCCAAGGAGGAGCGGCGGGCGGAGTGGCGACCGACGGAAGGTGTCGCCCAAGCGCTCCGCGAGCCGCCGCTGAAGCTGGCGGAAGCCCTCGACCGCTTGTCCGCCGAGCTGGCCCGCCCGACGGTCACGTCGAAGGCCTGGATCATCCGGCAATACGACCACGAGGTGCAGGGTGGCAGCGCGGTGAAGCCGTTGTTGGGGCCGGGGCGCGGCCCCGGTGACGCGGCGGTCCTGCGACCGCGGCTGGATTCCCCGCGCGGCGTCGCCGTGGGATGCGGGCTGGCTCCGCACCTGTCGGATGTGGACCCGTACTGGATGGCGGCGGCGGCGATCGACGAGGCCGTGCGCAATGTTGTAAGCGTGGGCGGCGACCCGACCCGCACGGCCCTACTCGACAACTTCTGTTGGGGGCGGACCGACGACCCGCGGCAGCTCGGCGGCCTGGTCCGCGCCTGTCAGGCGTGCTACGACGTGGCCCGGGCCTACGGGATGCCGTTCATTTCCGGCAAGGATTCGTTGAACAACGAGTTCGCGCTGGATCGCGCGGACATCGCGCCGCTGCTCGCGACGCTGACCGAACGGGCCGCGGGCGGCGACGTGGAAGCCCGGCGATTGCGGGCGATCCTGCCGACGCTGAGGGAGCGCGTCGCGGCCACCGGGCGGTTGGCCATACCGCCGACGCTGCTCATCAGTGCGCTGAGCCTGATTGACGACGTGCAGCACTGCGTGACGAGTGATCTGAAGCGGCCGGGCGACGAGGTCTTGTTGGTCGGCGGGCTGCCGCAGATCGGCTTCGCACCCGCCGTCGCGGCCACGGTCCACCACACCGTGGCCGAACTGATCCGGCAGGGGCGCGTAGCGGCGTGTCACGACGTGGGCGACGGCGGCTGGTTGGTCGCGTTGGCGGAGATGGCCATCGGCGGCCATTGCGGCGTGGAGCTGGCACCGGGCACGATGCCGCCAACAGGTCCGTTCGAGGAGTGCTGCGCCGCTTATGTGCTCGCGACGGCCGACGCTGCCCGCGTGACGACGGCCCTGCGCGATCGACAGGTTCCCTGCGCCGTGCTGGGCACCGTCGTGGCCGACGAGCGCCTCATCGGCGCGGGCCGCGAACTGCCCCTCAAGACGATGCACGCGGCGTGGGCCGGCGCCCCCGAGTGAACCGCGCGCGGTCACCGGGCGTATCAGCCCGCGGGGCGTTCGCCGGCCGGCGGCGAGTCGCCCGGCGGAGCGGGCGGCGGGCCGACACGCCGGCTGCGGGCCTCGGCGATGATCCAGGCGATCACCGCCGCCCACAGCACCGCCGTCAGCACCACGCCGCCGGCAACCCACGCAATGTCGGAGAGTCCGGGCATGTCGCTGCCGTTCCCGGCGTCGCCGCCGCTACTCGCGCTCGGGACGCCGCTATAGAATGGCCGCGCGCCGCGCGGACGACAAGCGTGGTTCGAGCCGGAGTCCGAGGATGCCGGAGGCCGCGAAATACGCCGAGGCCGCCACCCCCAGCGAACAGGTGGCCCGCCGGACGTTGGGTATGCGTCGTCGCCGCGTGTGGCGCAGCGTGGGGCTCGTGGTGCTGTTGACGCTCGCGATGGTGGTCCTGTCGGTGATGAACCGCGATCAGCAGTCCATTGACGCGTGCCGCGAGCGCATGACGTTCGCGGTGGGCGAGTTTCAACGCCAGCTTGACGAGCGCGGCATCAGCCCCTCGGCCCTGCCGCTGCCGGAGGGGGACGCGGACGCGCGCGAGCGGTTTCGCGGGCACGTCCTGTACAACGTGCTGTACACGGGGTCGTCGCGCACCGAAGTGGGGGTCTGCTGTTGTCAGGAGCCGCACGACCGGCTGTTCATGCCGCCCGGACGGCACGTCATCGTCTTCAACGTGCGGCAGCGGCACTACGAATTACGCTGGATGACGGAGGAGGAGTTCGTGCGGCGGGCGGACGAGCTGGGTCTGCGCGTTCGGCTGGCGCCGTAGACCGGGCCGCTGGCCGCCGAGGCGCGGTGTTTGTCCATTCGATGAGCATGAAACGCAGTAACGCGGAGGCGGGGGCCGCCGGCGTGGTCGCCGGTCTGCCCCCGACGTTGGAGTGGGTGGGGGAGGCCAACGGGGTTCTGCGACTCATCGATCAGACGAAGCTGCCGGAGCGGCTGGAAACCCGGGATTGCGCGACGGCGGAGGAGGTCTGGGAGGCGATACGCACGCTGCGGGTGCGCGGGGCGCCGGCGATCGGCGTGGCGGGGGCGTATGGCTTGTGCCTGGGCACGCGGGCGGCGCGGGGTGGGCCGCGGGCCGCGTTCCTGAGCAGGGTGCGCGAGATCGGTCGCTACTTGATCGAATGCCGGCCGACCGCGGTCAATCTGGGTTGGGCCATTCAGCGTGTGACGCGGGTCGCGGAGCAATCCGCCCGGGAGCGAACGTCCGATATCTGGGCCGCGATGCTATCCGAAGCGCACGCTCTGGCCCGCGAAGATGCCGAGGTTTGTCGGCGGATCGGCGAAAACGGTGCTCACCTGGTTCCCGACGGCGCGGGCGTGCTGACGCACTGCAACGCCGGGGCCCTCGCCACCGTGGCGCATGGGACGGCGTTGTCGATCCTGTATACCGCGTGGAGACAAGGCCGGCGATTTCAGGTGTACGCGGACGAGACCCGGCCGCTGCTCCAGGGGGCCCGGCTGACGGCGTGGGAGCTTCAGGCGGCGGGGCTGGACGTGACGGTCATCTGCGATGGGGCGGCGGCGAGCCTGATGCAGGCGGGCCGGATTCGACTCGTCGTGGTCGGGGCCGACCGGATCGCGGCCAACGGCGACGTCGCCAACAAGATTGGCACGTACGGGGTGGCCGTGGCGGCCCGACACCACGGCATCCCGTTCTGCGTCGCGGCCCCGTTGAGCACGTTTGACCTGTCGCTGGCCTCCGGGAAAGACATCCCGATTGAGCAGCGGCCGGAGGACGAAGTGCGGGTCGTCGGGGGACGGACGGTCGTCCCGGCGGGGGTGCGCTGCGCGAACCCGGCGTTTGACGTGACGCCGGCGAGCCTCGTCACGGCCATCGTGACAGAGAAAGGGCTGGCGCAACCGGTTACGGATGAGAACATTCGCCGCTTTTTCCAGCTTCCCGGGCAAGACCCCTTGCCGTAGCCGCCGATTCTGGTCCTAATAGTCACTTGGCGCGGTCGAGCCACGGGCCGAAGCTCGTGGCCCATGAGGGCGGATCGCCCGGGGCCGGCCGGCGGACCGCAATGGGGCGGTGGGTCAGCTGGCGAGGCCGCTGGGTGGTCGCCCCGGATGGAGCCGCCGACTGGGCGCAATGGAGGCCTGCCATGGGAAAGCCGTCGCGGATCAAGGTTCTACTGCTGCTGGTGACCGGCACGACGCTGGCGCTGGGGTTCAACGGGTGCCTGGAGACTGCTCTCCAGCGCATTCTGGTCGGCGTGGTCGTGTAGCTACCGGGGCGCAGGCAACGGATTGACGGAGACGCACGGATGAAGCTCAGAATGAAGTCGGCCCTGCTGGGTCTCTGCACGGGGGCTGTCACGCTGAATACGGGGGCGTGCCTGTTTCGGTTTCTCGGAGACTGGGTGGGCGACCATTTTTGGATGAGTCTTATCAACTAGAACCTGGCCCGCCGGCCGTGCCCGGCCCGATCGGGTGGGCGGGTCGCGGTCGCCGGCGAAGGAGATGAGCATGACGCGGCGAGGTCGCTGGTTGGCGCTGTGGATAAGCACCGGGGGGTTGTTGCTGGTGAATAGTTGCCTGGGGGCCTTCTGGCGCGGACTGACCGATGGCTGGCCGGCGGACAACCGCTGGCTCAGCCTTGCTGTCGACGTGCTGAAGGAGGCCACCATCTACGCCTCCTAAAGTCCGATCGGTTGTGGCAGCATGTCGGACGCCGGGCCGGTTGAGCAATGGGTCGAGGGGGCACGGGCCGGCGACCGGGTGGCCTTGGCCAAGTTACTGACCACGCTGCACCCGCAGTTGCGGGCGCGGGCCGCAGCGCGGATGAGCGAGGCGCTGCGGGCACGCAGCAGCCCGGAGGACATCCTCCAGGAGGTCTACCTGGAGGTGGCCCGCGGGGTCCGGGGGTTCGAGCCGCGCGGCCCGGGCGCGTTGGCCGCCTGGGTGCGGACCATCCTGGATCACAAGTTGATCGACGCGCAGCGGGCCCTGTTTCGGCAGGTGCGTGATGTGGAGCGCGAACTGCCCCTCGACGTCGCCCGCGGCAGCTCCTTCGAGTTCCTGTTGGACGTGGTGTACAGCGAGTCGGGCACCCCCAGCCGCGTCGTCCGCCGGCAGGAGGCGCTCGCCGCGCTGCTCGCGTGCTTACCGGAGTTGTCGGAGGACCAGCAGCAGGCGATTCGGGGGCGATTCCTGGAGGGGCTGTCGGTGCGCGAGGTGGCCGCGCGGTTGAACAAGACCGAGGATGCCATCGTGGCCCTCTGTCAGCGCGGCCTAGCCAGCCTGCGCGTGGCCATGGATCGGCGGGGAGAGTTCACGCACGGCGGTTGACGACTGCGGGCGCGGCGACGGCGATTCTCAGCGCGGGCGTGTCGGGGGCGCGGCCGGGGCGTTGCGCTCCGGCAGTTGCAGTTTCAGACCGACATACAGGATGTCGGGGTTGGGGATTCTGCTCTTGTTCAGCTCGTAGATCTCGCGCCAGCGCGTGCCGTCGCCGAGCACATTGCGGGCGATGCTGATCAACGAATCGCCTTGCTCCACGACGTAGACCGCACGGGCCGCCGGCGGAGTGCCGGTCCCGGTGGTGGGCGTTGCCGGCGGCGAGGCGCGCGACGGTTCGCGCGGCGTTTCGGTCGGCCGCCCCGCCGCAGGGCCGGCGGCGGTCGGCGGCGTGGTTTCCTTGGGCGGGATGACGATGGTCTGGCCGACCAGCAGCCGGTTCTCGTCGAGCCCGGGGTTGGCCACCTTGATGCGCGGCCACAAGCCGCCGTCGTCGTAGTACTTCATCGCGATGGCCCACAAGCTGTCGTTTTCCGCGATCGTGTGCTTCTGGCTGCCCGCGGCCGGCGGGGGAGTCCCGCGGGTGGGCGGCGGCGGGGGAATGAGCGTCGCGCTCGGGGTTTCGCCGCGCGGGGGCAAAGCCACCGCGGGGGCGGCGGGGCGCGGACCCTCGCTTTCGGGCCGGACCGTCGTAACCGGTGGGCTACTGGGGCTTGGCGACGGCGGCGTGGACGCGGCGGGTGGCGACGCGGTGACCAGCGGCGGCAGGTCCGCCGACGGGGTCAATTGAGTCGTCGGTGGGGCCGGGGTCACTTCCGGCTCCGCGGGCCGCGGGGGCGCGTAGGTCGACGTCCCGGTGGTCAGCAAACGAGCGGCCGGCGGGATGCCCGGCGCCTCGGTCGTTGGACTCGCCGTTGGCGTGCCCAGCCCGGTCGGCCGCTGCGCCAGCGGCAATGCGGGTCGCGGCTCGCCGGTGCCGGCGGGCGTGACGGCGGGGCGCGGCGGGGTGGCGCGCGCGGGCGCCCCGGTGGCCCGTTCGGCGGGGGCGTCGACGGGGAGCACGTCGGTGACGTTGCGACCCGACGGGCGTCCCTGCTGCACGAAGAAGAAGACGGCCCCCGCGACGATGATCAACCCGACGACGATTCCGATTTTCACTTCCGTGCGCATCGCCCTGCCCTCGCCCAGCCAGAAGCCCGACCCGCGCCACCGTGCGCGGATCGGGCCTCAGTATACCACCGGCGTGGGGGCCGCTACAGGTCAGGTCGTGGCGACCCGGGCGGCGACGGGGGCGGCGGCCGCGCGGCGGTGCGCGCCGAGCACGAGCAGCGGGGCCGCGACGGCCAGCGACGAGTAGGTGCCCGTGATGATGCCCATGATCATGCAGGCGTTGAAGCCGCGGATGCTGTCGCCGCCGAAGATGTACATGATGATCAGCACGATGAACGTCGTCAGGCCCGTCAGCAACGTACGGGACAAGGTCTGGTTGATGCTGGCGTTGATGATGTCGGGGGTGACGTGGCCGAGTCGGCCGCGGGTTTCCCGGATGCGGTCGAAGATGACGATCGTGTCGTTGATCGAGTAGCCGATGATCGTCAGCAGGGCCGCGACGATGGTCATGTTGATCTTGAAGTCACTGATGAGCAGCGCGTTGCCGATCGGGTGGTCCTTGCCGCCGATCCAGCCGCTGATGCCGATGAAGGCCAGCGAGACGAGCACGTCGTGGACCAGGGCGACCACGCCGGCGATGCCGTAGATCGGGCGTCCGAACCGGATCCACAGGTAGCCGATGATCATCGCCCACGACAGCAGCAGGGCCACCGACGCCTGTTGGGTCGAGCGGGCGGCGATCTGCGGTTTGAACTGCATCACCTTGCGCAGCGCCTGCTCGGTCCGCAGCGCGGTTTCCGCCAGGCGCAGCTCGCCCTGCGCAAAGCCCGTGAACCATGCCTTGGGATCATCCCCGTAGCGGATGTCCGGGTCCACGACGGCCACGACGACCGACGCATACAGCGGCCGGCCGCGCTCATCGGCGGCTCCGGCCGGCTTCACGCCGAACACCGCGAACCGCCGCTTCGGCAGGTCCTGGAAATCGGGCTGGAAGTGCATGTTGTCGAGGCGTTCCGCCAGGGTGTCCATGGATTGCGGGGGATTGAGCTCGTCGAAGTACAGCGCGGCGCCGCCGAGAAAGTCGGTCAGGTCGAGATTGACCCCGGGGGGCAGGTCGGCCGCGATGGCGTCGGGCAGGTGGTCGGTGACGGGGAAGGGCTCCTCGCCGTGGCCGCGAAAGACGTAGTCGATGCGCGGCTGGATGTCCATGCGGTCCCCCAGGGCCGTTTCCAGGGCGTATTGCACCAAGCGCATGTTGGTCACCGTGGTGGTGACGTTCCAGGTGCTGCCGGTCTGGGCCACGCCGCCCGTTTCCAGCACCGCGTTGACGCTGGCGCGGGCCAGGCTGTCGCCCGCGTTGGTCAGCACGCCGGTCAGTCCCCGGATGGTCTGCGTCAGCGTCTCCGCCGTCACCTCGCCGCCGGTCAGCAGCTTGATTTCGTCGGCCTCGGGGAGGACTTCCAGGCCGCCCTTCTGGAGCACGTTGGCGTCTTCCAGGGGCTCGGTCAGCAGCGCGGCCAGCCGCGCGGCCTTCACCTCGGGCACGCGCAAAGTGAACGCGGCGATCTCTCCCGGGACGGGCACGACGGTGGCGCCGGCCAGGCGGGCGGCGTCCGTGGACAGCGAGCGCCCCACGTCGCTCAGTCGCCGGCGAATCTCGACGTCGTTGAGCGGGGCCCCGCCGTCGGACTTCACGCCGAACTCGGCCGAAGCACCGCCCAGGAACTCCACGTCGAGGGTGTTGCGCAGCCCGCGCTCGTAGAGCAACGAGAGCCCGGCCAGCACGAACACCGCGGACAGCGGGATGAAGAACTTGCGCTTGCCGTACCAGTCGATGTTGGGCACGCCGATCAGCCGCAGCATCTTAATGTCACGGATCACGTTGTAGCGGATCAGCAGCATGAACAACGTTCGCGTCACGAAGATGGCGGTGAACAGGTTCAGCACGATGCCCCAACCCAGCGTCAGGCCGAAGCCCTTGATCTCCTCGCTGCCGGCGTAGTAGATGATCACGCACGTCAGCAAGGTCGTGATGTTCGAGTCGAAGATCGTGGACAGGGCCTTGTCGTAGCCGTTCTTGATGATCATCCGCAGCGAGGCGCCGCGCTCCTTCTCCTCGCGCATGCGCTCGTAGATCAGCACGTTGGCGTCCACCGCCATGCCGATCGACAGAATCAGGCCCGCGATGCCCACCAGCGTGATCCGCGCGCCGAGCATGGCCAACGCGGCCAGCACCAGGAAGATGTTGAGCGTCAGCGCCACGTTGGCGATCGCCCCGCACACCAGGTAGTACCCGAGCATCACCAGCACGACCGCCGCGGCCCCGTACAGGCCGGCCCGCACGGCGGCGTCGCGATTGGCCTCGCCCAGGCTCGACCCGATGGTGCGTTCCGACAGCGGCGTGTCCTTCAGCCGCGCGGGCAGCGTGCCGCCCTCCATCGACCGCACCAGGTAGTCCACCTTCTGCGGGCTGAACTCGCCGGTGATCTGCCCGTGCGTGCGGATGGTGCTCTGGATGGTCGGCGCCGAGTAGGCGATGTCGTCGACCAGGATGCACAACGGCTTGCCGATGTTCCGCCGCGTCAGCGACTCGAACATCTGACCGCCGACCACGTCGAGCTCGAAGGCCACGCTGAGCCGACCGTGCTGGTCACGGTCGACGCGGGCGCGGTTGAGCTGCCAGCGCCGCTGGGTCGGGTCGCCCTGGAGCAGCCCGTCTTCCGGTGAGGTCTTGGCCAGGACGTAGTAGTTGTTTTCCAGCTTCTCGATGACGTAGGCGGTGGATTCCTCGTACCGGAACGCCTCCAGGTCGGCCGGGGAGTCCAGGTTGAAAAACTGCATCGGGTTGTCGACTTTGAACCAGCCGTAGCCGGTCCCCGGCAGCTTCTCCCGCCCCTCGTTCTTGAGCTGCTCACGGTAGGTGTTGTACTTGGCGGGGTTGCCGGCGTCGGGCTCGGCGAGGATGCGGAACTCCAGCCGGCCCGAGCCCTGCAACAGCCGCTTCAGATCGCTCGGGCTCTCCAGGGTCCGCTTGCCGCTGCGCCAGGCGGCGTAGGTCGCCAGCACCGTGTCGATCTCTGCGCGCAGGTCCGCGTGCCGCTCGAAGATTTGCGCCATGCTCTTCTGCCGCACCGGCGAGCGCTCCTCCAGCTCGAGGATTTCCTCAAACCGTCGGCGGTTCAGGTTCGTCGCCAACACGTCCTGGAGGGCGTCTTCGAAGAGCTCCTGCGCGTCGCGGTAGGCCAGCGCGAGGCCCTCTTCCGTCTCGGGCGCGGGGGCCGTCGCCGGCTCGGTCGTCGCCGGTTGCGTGGCGACCGGACCGCGGTCGCGCGCGGCGCGGGCCGCCAGGAACGCGTCGTAGCGCTCGGCGGCGGCCCGCAGCAGTTGCTCGCGGTCCTGGGCCACCTTCTCAATCGCGGCCCGCCGGGTGGCCGCGTCCGCCCCGCTCAGCCGGGCCAGGGCGGCATCGGCCTTGCGCCAGGCCAGCTCGTGCAACGCCGCGTCCCGCGCCGGGCCTTCGACCCGCAGCGCCGTCAGCACCTGGCCGCGCGTCAGTTCGTGGCTGTACAAGCTGTCCAGGGCGTCGCGATACGCCTGAAGCCGCAGCTTGGCGTCGCGCGGCGGCAGCGGCATCTGCACCTCGATACGGTTGCGGCCCTGCACGCGCCAAGTCAGGTCGTACACGCCCTTCGGGTCCACCCGCCGCTGAAGCTGCGTCTTGACCCGCTCGGCCAGGCTGGGGTCCTGCTCGGCCCCGGTCGTGTCAATCTCGAAGATGAGCGATGCCCCGCCGGCGATATCGAGCCCCGGCCGCAGCTTCTGCTGGGGGGGCCACAGCAGGACGAAACCAATCAAGGTGGCGACCGCAATGATCACCAGACGTTGCCCGACGTTCTTTTCCATGTCCGTATCCTTCGGGAGAGATCAGTAAGAACAGATGAGTGCCGCGGATGTCCACCCGCACCGACGTCCCTGGCGAACAGGCAGCCGCGGACGTTCGGCGGCTACCCCGCGATGACCGGCGGCGGACCGGTGCGGCGGAGGCAGGATTGAACGGCCGGGTCCGGCGGCACGGCCCGCACGACCCCCACCGCGACGCACTCGCGGGGGGTGGCCGGCGGCCCGAAATCCAGCCACCAGCCCCGGACCGGGGCGTTGGTGGGCAGCAGTCGAACGGAGTCGTCGCCCGAGTCCGGGCCCCGGGCCTCACTTTGGCCGCCGGGGCCGTTGTCCCGCGCTATGCCGGCCGGCCACCCGGTTGGCCAACGTGGGGCGGCCACCTCCGGCAGAACGTGGGGCAGTCGCTTGGGGGCCTTCTTCGCCGGGGACTTGTCGCATGGGCTGGTCGGCGGCGACGCCGCGTCGGGCTTGTCGGCCTGCGGCGGGGTCCACAGCCACGGGCAGACCTTCTCGTGGGCGGCGAGCAACAGCAGCAGGCCCACCCCACAGGCGACGCGCAGCGGCTTGTCCGCACGCAACTTCGGCATCCCGACCATGATAACAAGCCGGCCCGGCCCTGCAAACGCCGCCGGACGGCCCTTTGTTTTGGGTTGGGGCCGCTCTATACTAGAACGCGAATCCGCGCCGCGGATCGTACGGCAAGGCTCCGCCTTGCTGCAGTCGCAAGGCAGAGCCTTGCGGTACGGCTGGCGCGACATTGCGCACGCTGAT
>CAYWYJ010000026.1:0-37267 GCA_964462635.1 uncultured Planctomycetales bacterium | reverse complement strand
GAGAAGCTGGTGCCCACATCGGCGGCGGAAACGCTGTCGGCGCTGGTGTGGCGGGCCCGCTGCCGGGCCGCGACGGGGAACCTCGACACGGCGCTGGACGATCTGACGGCCCTGCTCGGCGAGCGTTTCGTGCGGGAAAGCCCGTTGGCCCAGGACCAACTGCGCCAGGAGATGATCGGCTTGCTTGCGGACGCACGGCAGACCGAGCGCGCGATCGACCTGTGCCGACAATGGCTGCGCGAAATGCCGGAGTCCGACCGCTTGGCGCGACTCGGCACGCTGCGCTTGTTGCACCACGTGCTCGGGTCGGCAAACCGGCTCGGTGAGCAGGTCGAGGTGATGGAGCGGCTGCTGGAGTTTCAGCCGCACGATCCCGGCGTCAACAACGACCTGGGCTATACGTGGGCAGACCGCGGCGAACACCTCGACCGGGCGCTCAAGATGGTCCGCCTGGCGGTCGCCGCCGAACCCTTGAATGGGGCTTACCTGGACAGCCTCGGGTGGGTGTACTACAAGATGGGCCGGTTCGACGACGCCCGCACCCACTTGTCCCGCGCCGCCCAGTTGCGCAGCGGGCAGGACGCAGTGGTCCAGGACCACTTGGGCGACGCGGAGTACCGGCGGGGCGACCTGGCGGCCGCCCGTCGGCAGTGGCAGAAAGCGCTGACGCTCCTGGAAGCCCCCGAGACCGCGGCGGGGTCGGAGGAGCTGATCACGGCGCTGCGGGCCAAGCTCGCGGCGCTGGACCGTTCCGAACGGCCCGCCGTCGCCCCCACCGGGCCGGAGCAGGCCGCGACCCGACCGGCGAGCGAGGAGACGCGGTGAACAGCCCGTTGGAGATTGCACGGCAGGTCGTGACGGAAGAGGCGGAGGCGCTGCGCCGCCTGGCCGGCGACCTCGACGGTCAGTTTGAAGCCGTCCTGGAGACGATCCTCGCCGCCAGCCCGCCCATCATCGTCAGCGGCCTGGGCAAGAGCGGGCACGTGGCGCAGAAGATCGCCGCGTCGCTGACGAGCACGGGGACGCCGGCGGTGTTCATGCACCCCGTGGAGGCGTTGCACGGGGACCTGGGGATCGTGACCGAACGGCAGTGCCTGATCGCGTTGTCGCGCAGCGGGAACACGGAGGAGATGCTGCGTTTCGTGGTGCACTTTCGGCGGCTGGGCGGGCCGGTGCTGGGGGTGACGCAAGGGCGCGGGTCGCGTTTGGCGGAGTTGTCGAAGCACGTGCTGTATCTGCCCGACGTGCCGGAGGCCGGCCCGCTGAACCTGGCCCCGACGACAAGCTGTGTGATGATGCTGGCGGCAGGCGACGCGCTGGCGATGGCGCTGCTGTCCAAACGCGGGTTTCGGGCGGAGGATTTCGCCCAGTACCATCCGGAGGGCACGCTGGGCCGCCGCCTGCTGCTGCGGGCGTCCGATCTCATGCACGCCGGCGAGGCCCTGCCGCTCGTGAAGGCCGACGACACGTTCAACCACCTCGTGGTGGAGATGACGCGCAAGCAACTGGGGTTGGCGCTCATCGTCGAGGGGGATGGCCGGCTGCTGGGCACGTTCACCGACGGCGACCTGCGGCGGGTATTCGAGCGCGTCGATGATCCGCGTCGATTGGATGCCCGGACGGCTTATCAGCGGAGTCGGCGGTCCGCCGCCGCGCCCCCGGTGCCCACCTCGGCCGTGCGTGGCGGGCACCTGGCGATCGACTGCTTGCGGCTGATGCGGGCGGGCCAGATCACCAGCCTGATCGTGACGGATGACGCCGATCGCCCGGTGGGGGTGCTGCGGCTGATGGACCTGCTGGGGGCGGGGTTGGGCTAGGACTGCCGCGTGCTCGATTCCGCGCCCGGGCCCAACTCCTTGGAATCAACCCGATCCGAAACCGCCGCCCATTCCGTGTTCGCAACTCGCCCGCCTCCGCAAGACGTGGTCATGCCCGCGGCGGTCTGGTCGGCACAATCGACGTCCAGAAGCCCTCGGCCAACCTGGGGCTCGGCACCCGCTCCACCGGGGTGTTGTACATGGATGACACGGTCCGCGACGGCATCTACCGCTGGGATGCCCTGAAGGCGTTCTCCCTGGGCCCCGAGGGTGTTGACGCCGGCTTGTTTGATGGTCTGACCATCGACGGGAGTCGCGATGATGCCCTCCATCATGCCGCCGGGAACATGGCCACGTCGCCTACGGAACTCCGGATCGTCGCCCCGGGGACTGGCGCCGGCTCTTGCATCGGCGCGATCGGTGACGGGTACAGGCTCTTGGGCGACTTGGCGATCGCGCCGGTCGCGGAGCCGGCCACGGCTTCACTGCTCGCAGCGCTGAGTATTCTGCCCCGTTGGCGCTGTGCTTGAGCCCCCGTGGAGGCCCGAGCCTTCTCGCCGTCGCGCCCAAACAGGTCGTCGGGCGGCCTTGTGCCGGGTGTCAGGTGGGCGGGTCAGGCGTGTACGAGTCGAGTTGCGGGCGGCCGGCGCGCAGGAAGCGGACGACCTTGCCGACCACGACAACGTCCTTCCACCGCTCCTGCGACCGGGCCTGGGCTTCGGAGCTGTAGACCGCGGTCACTTCGACTTCCTTGCCCCCCTCGGTGAGCCAGATCGTCGTGCCGCACCCGCACGCCACGGCCTTCTGCGAGTAGACGCCGATCAGGTGTCCCTGGGCGCGCAGACGGTCCTCGGCGGATCGGACCTTGAACGACTTGCCGGCGCTATCCATGGCACGCCTCCGGCCGCGGCGGCATCACGTGACGATCGACCTCGGCCCGGCCCCCGCGGCCGGCTAGGGGTTCTCCGAGGCGGGGAACAGCGCGTCCATCCGCGCGAGATCCTCCGCAGATAGATCGGCCTTGGGCAGGGAGCAGTTTTCCTCGATCTGTGCGACCGTGGTAGCTCCGATAATCACGCTGGCGACGGCCGACCTCGTCAGCAACCACGATAACGCGAGCTGCGCCACGGTCATCCGGTGGCGCTGTGCGATGGGGGATAACTGGTCCACGCGGTCGGTCAGCGGCCGGCGGATCTTCGGCATGAAAATGCTCATTCGCGGGTGGGCGGCGCGGCTGCCGGCCGGCACCTTCGCCCCGGTGTACTTGCCCGTCAGCAGCCCTTGCTTCAGCGGGCTCCAGACGACCATGCCCATGCCCAGGTCGAGGCACGCCTGCTGCACGCCGTTGGTTTCCACCCGTCGGGCCGCGAGGCTGTACTCCGGTTGCTCGGAGACGGGCGGGACGGCATTGAGGGCGGCGGCCACCTGGTGGGCCTTCCGCAGGGCGGCGGCGGGCCACTCGCTGACGCCCCAGTACAGCACCTTGCCCTGGCGAATGAGGTCGTCCATCGCGCGGACGATCTCCTCCATTTCGACATCCGGGTCGGGCCGGTGGCACTGGTACAGGTCCACGTAGTCCGTCTGCAGCCGCTTCAGCGAGTCGTGGAGGCTCTCGAAGATGTGCTTGCGCGACAGCCCGCGATCGTTCGGATTGTCGCTCATCGGGAAGAAGCACTTCGTCGCGATGACCAGGTCCCGACGCCGATACCTCGGCAGCACGCGGCCCAGGCATTCTTCCGCGGCGCCACGCTCGTAGATGTCCGCCGTGTCGAAGAACGTCACGCCGAGGTCGAATGCCCGGTGGATGCAGGCGTGGGCCGCTTCGTCGCCCACGCCGCCGCCATAGGTCAGCCAACTACCCAACCCGATTTCCGAGACCTTCAGGCCGCAGCGCCCCAGTCGGCGGTAATTCATCTCCGCACCTCCAGTAGTTGGTTCCGCCGTCAGCCGTCACCCTCGGGCGGTCAGGCCGCGTGCTGACGGGCCTGTACGACGGCGAGCCAGACAATGGTAGCCGCGACGGCGGCGATGGCCGCCGCGCTCAGTGCGACCCACAGCGGGAACGTGGGGTCCGTCAGCCGGCCGTTGCCGAACAACCAGACGTATTGGCGGAAGAAGCGTACGCCCTCGTCGCTGGACTGCCCCCACGACCGGACCGGGTGCGGCCCGACGGCCCCATCGCCCCGCGCGTAGTAGCCGTAAGCTCCGCCGCCCTGGGCGACGAGGCCGACGGTCCCTCCGCCGAAGGCCAGTCCGCCGACGGCCCCCCCGCCGACAGCGGCCCCGCCCACCGCGCCGCCCCCAATCGCCAGCAGCGCGAACGCCATGCCGCCGAGGCCCACCACGCCGAAGGCCATTCCACCGACGGCGATGAGGCCCCAGGCCACCCCGCCGATCGCCAACCACCCGCTGGCGACATCGCCGATGGCGACGATGCCGCGGGCCCGGCCGTAAGACTCGTTTTCATAAGGACCTATGGCGATATGCACCAGCGGACGGCCGAAGATGGTCGTCGCCGAACGGTAGCGCCGCCCGGCCCGCAGCGGCACGGTATCACGGGTGAGGACCTCCACGATGGGGCGTCCGCACTCCGGGCACTTGCTCGATTCCGTGAGTCCGGTGAACGAGTAGCCGCAGTTTCCGCAGTAGGGGTCGCGACGCACGCGAGCACTCCTGATCGCTGGTCGCCACGTATAGCCGCGTTGTCAGTCGGGTGCAACGCGGTTGAAGGAGTGCGGCTGAGTCCCTTCGCGGAGGTGGTCAGTCGGGGGAACTGAGCCCGTCGCGGGCGGCGTCCGCCAAGGCCTTCAGTTCGGCGATTCGCTGCCCGAAGATGTCGGCCTCGTGGCGGCGGCAACGCGCTTCCAGGTCCGCGCAAAGCCGGCTTATCTCTGGGTAGCCGTAGGAGCCGGCAGCCCCCTTGAGCTGGTGGGCCAACAGGGTCAGGCGGTCCCAGTCGAGCTGGTCGTGGGCCTTCAGAAGTTCGGTGATGCGGGATGACAGCCCGGCGACGAATTCTTCCACGATGTCGCGCAGGTCGCCATCCTCCAGCAGAAGCTGCGAGATCAGGCGATGCGTCTTGGAGGGTTCCGGTGCGGAACTCATTGCGGCCTCAAGGTTTGCAAGCCAGCGCGGCCCGCCGCGAACCCCGGCGCGCCCCGGGCGTACCGACAGCAGGACGTCGGCACTCTCAGTCTGGGCCGGGTTCGCCTCGTCGAGCCGCAAGCCGATGTTATCATCGGTAGGTTGACGGCCGTCGGTTTCGGCGGTCGGAAAATCCCGCGCCGGTCGGCGGCGGGCCACTTTATCGCCCGCAGGCCGCGGATCGCCTAGAATGCCACCGGGACAACAGCCGGGCCGTTGGAGACACGCATGTGTGGAATTGTGGCCTACCTCGGCCGACGCGACGCGACGCCGATCCTGACGGAGGGGCTCAAGCGGCTGGAATATCGGGGGTACGACTCGGCGGGCATCGCGGTGATCCGCGACGGGACGCTGCTGATTCGCCGGACGGCGGGCCGCATCTCGGTGCTGGAGGAGAAGATCGGCGACGAGCTGTCGGGGGCGACGATCGGGATGGCCCATACGCGGTGGGCCACGCACGGGGCGCCGACGGAGGTCAACGCTCATCCGCATTGCGACGCCAGTGGTCGCATCGCGCTGATCCATAACGGGATCATCGAGAATTACCGGGTGCTCCGGACGTTCCTGGAGCAGAAGGGGATCGACCTCGAAAGCCAGACCGACACCGAGGTGCTCGCCAAGCTGGTGGGGTACTTCTACGACGGCGATCTGGAAGCGGCGGTGCGCCGGGCGCTGCTCGAAGTCCGCGGCACGTTCGGCATCGCCGTCCTGCACGTCGACGAGCCGGACGTGATCGTCGCGGCGCGGCGTGGCAGCCCGCTGATCATCGGCGTGGGGCAGGGCGAGTACATCATTGCTTCGGACGCGGCCGCGATCATCCAGCACACTCCCCAGGTCATCTACCTGTCCGACAATGAGGTGGTGGCCGTCCGCCGCGACGGCTTCCGCACGACGACGTTGCAGGCGGTGCCGGTTACGAAAGAGGTCGAAGCGGTTGAGTGGACGCTGGAGCAGCTTGAGCTGGGCGAGCACCAGCACTTCATGGCCAAGGAGATCTTCGAGCAGCCGGAGGCCCTGCGCACGGCGTTGCGCGGCCGCATGGACGCCGAGGAGGGGCAGGTCGTGCTGGGGGGACTCGCGCCGGTGATACGCGAGCTGGTGCGCTGCAAGCGGGTCATCCTGACGGCGTGCGGGACGGCGTGGCACGCCTGCCTGATCGGCGAGTACCTCATCGAGGACATGGCCCGCATTCCGTGCGAGGTCGAGTACGCCAGCGAGTTCCGCTACCGCAACCCGCTCATCGACGATCGCACGGTCGTGGTGGCGATTTCGCAGAGCGGCGAGACGGCGGACACGTTGGCGGCGCTGCGCGAGGCGAAGGACAAGGGCGCCTTGGCGCTGGGCATCGTCAACGCCGTCGGCTCGACCATCGCCCGCGAGACCGACGCCGGCGTGTATCTGCACGTCGGCCCGGAAATCGGCGTGGCGTCGACGAAGGCGTTCCTGGGACAGGTCACCGTCCTGTCACTCCTGGCGGCCTTGCTGGGGCGCCGGCGGCACATGAGCCACGGGGCCTGCCGCGAGTATCTCGCCGCCCTGGCGGCGATGCCCGAGGCGGTGGAGCGGGCGCTCAACCTGACGAGCCAGACGCGGCGGATTGCCGCCCGCTTCATCGAGGCCAACAACTGGCTGTATCTCGGGCGCGGGCTCCAGTATCCCATTGCACTGGAGGGGGCGCTCAAGCTCAAGGAAATCAGCTACCTGCACGCGGAGGGGTTGCCGGCCGCCGAGATGAAACATGGGCCGATCGCCCTCATCAGTGAGGAGATGCCGGTCGTCGTGATCGCCGTCCGTGACCACCTCTACGACAAGGTCATCAGCAACATCGAGGAAGTGCGGAGCCGCGGCGGGCATGTGATCGCGGTGGCGACCGAGGGCGACCAGGACATCCAGCGTCTGGCCGAAGAGGTGCTGTACGTGCCGGACGTCCCGGAACCCCTGGCCCCGCTGGTGACCGTCGTGCCGCTGCAACTGCTGGCCTATCACGCGGCGGTGCTGCGCGGCTGTGACGTGGACAAGCCGCGGAACCTGGCCAAATCGGTGACCGTCGAGTGAGCCGGGGTTGGGAGTCTTCTTCGACGTCGGGTAGTCGGCCCGGGAGCGGCAGCGCGGAAGCCCAGAGAACATCCCCGACCGCCGTTTCATCTTTAACCCTGGCCACCCCACTTTCGCCCGACCCGGCGGAGGGGTCAGCGGGCGGCGGGGCACGCCCACGGCAGGTCGTCCAGGTCCAGGTTGCCGCCGGAGAGGATGATGCCGATGTGCCCGGCGGCCCAGGCGGGGCGGTTTTCGAGCAGCGCGGCGAACGGAACGGCGGCAGAGGGCTCGACGACGGTCTTGGCCCGCTCCAGCAGCAGCCGTGTCGCCGCGACAATGGCTTCTTCACTCGCCAGCAGGATGTCGTCCGCCAGGTCCGTGATGATCGGGAACGTCAGTGTGCCGAGGCTCGTCCGCAGGCCGTCCGCGATCGTCACGGGCGGTCGCGGCGGCGTGAGGCGGCCCGTCTTCCAGCTTTCGTATGCATCGTCGGCGAGCTGCGGCTCCGCCGCGATGACGCGGACCTCCGGCCGCAGCGACTTGATCGCCAGCAGCGTGCCGCTCAGCAGCCCGCCGCCCCCGACCGGGGCCATGACAACATCAAGGTCGGGCACCTGCTCCAGCAGTTCGACCGCGGCGGTCGCCTGACCGGCGATAATGCGCAGGTCGTCATACGGGTGGATCATCACGGCCCCAGTCTCTGCCTGCACGCGGGCCGCGGTCGTTTCGCGGGCGACCAGCGTCGGCTCGCACAGCGTGACCCAGCCGCCGTAGCCGCGCACGGCTTCAATCTTCACGCGGCGCGAGTTGGCGGGCATGACGATGTGCGCGGGGATGCCGCGCCGAGCGGCGGCGCGCGCCAGGGCGGCGGCGTGGTTGCCGGAAGAGTGCGTGAGGACACCGCGGGCAGCCTCTTCGTCCGTCAGCGAGAAGACCGCGTTGCACGCCCCGCGGGACTTGAACGCGCCGACCTTCTGGAGGTTCTCGCATTTGAAGAAGAGACGACCGCCGGCACGCTCGTCCAGTGCGGCGCAAGTGATGACCGGCGTACGGTGGACGTGCGGACGGATACGCTCGTGCGCGGCGCGGATGTCCTGAAGCGTGGGGCGTGGGTTCATGGGTCTGGCGGCGTCGTGGGCAGCGCCGGCCTGGTCGCGGGGGCTTGGGCCTCGGGATCGCGGCGCTCATGGCCGGGGAGTTCCGACCCCTCGGCGATGCGTCGGCCGTGGGCCTCATCATGTACCGCAGTGAATGTTCCGAGCATGAGGTACGCGGCGGGGTGGCCCCAGTCGCCCAGCGGTCGCTGCACTTCGCGGGTGACCTGAAGGCGGAAGCTGCCGCGGAGCCGGTCGCCGGGCTCGCGGTACAGGGCGACGATGCCGCGGACCGACTCCCACCGGCTTTGCGAGGGACCGAAGCGGGCCGCGGCGCGAAACTCCCGGCGGCTGATGCGGAAATCGCGGGCCTTCCCGGCCGGCGGTTCACCGAGGGCGAACGAGAGCTGGAAGCGGAAGCGCCAATCCGGGCCGACGGGCCAGCGCTGCTCGCGCTGCATCGCCACCCAGACGTGGCCCTGCTCATCGAGCCACCAGAAGCACTGGTCCAGTTCCAGTCGGTTGACGCGCGGTGCCGGACCGGCCGGCGGATCAATCGCCTCGAAGTTCAGCGCGACGAGCTCAACGCGGCCGCCGCCCGCGCAGCCGGCCAGCAGCATGAGCGTCGCCAGCCCGGCCAACCCCATCGGTCCGAGACGCGCAGTCATCACAGCTTGAGCGTGTGCGGCAGCGGGAACTGCTCGCACAGGTCGCGGACCTTCCCCCGAATCTTGTCCGCCGCCGCCTGGTCTTCGCCCGCTTTCAGCGTCTCGTGGATCAGGTTGGCGACGACCTTCATCTCCGGCTCCTTCATGCCGCGCGTGGTCAGGGCGGGCGTGCCGAGCCGCAGGCCGCTGGTGTGGACGGGCTTGCGTTCGTCGAACGGGATCATGTTCTTGTTGGTGATGATGCCGGCGGCTTCGAGCCACGCCTCGGCCTGCTTGCCGGTAAGGTCGGGGTGGACGGCCCGCAGATCGACCAGCATCAGGTGCGTGTCAGTGCCGCCGCTGACGAGCCGGTAGCCGTGCGACCTCAGCGCGGCGGCCAGGGCCTGGGCGTTGTTGAGGATCTGTTGCTGGTAGACCCTGAACTCAGGCCGCAACGCCTCGCCGAGCGCAACCGCCTTTGCGGCAATGGTGTGCATCAGCGGACCGCCCTGCGTGCCGGGGAAGACCCACTTGTCCACCAGCTTCCCGTTCTCCTCGCTGCACATAATCATGCCGCCGCGCGGCCCGCGCAGCGTCTTGTGCGTCGTCGTCGTGGTGAAATCGGCGTGGGGGATCGACGAGGGGTGCAGCCCGACGGCGACCAGCCCGGCGATGTGGGCGATGTCGGCCATGAGCTTTGCCCCCACTTCCTTGGCGATCTCCGCGAAGCCGGCGAAGTCGTACGTCCGCGGGTACGCTGAGGCGCCGGCGATGATGAGCTTCGGCTTGTGCTCGCGGGCCAGCCGCCGCACGGTGTCCAGGCTGATCTGCTCGGTGTCACGTTCAACACCGTAGGGGACGATGTTGAACCACGCCCCGCTGAAGTTGACCTTGAGGCCGTGGGACAGGTGGCCGCCGTGGGCCAGGTCGAGCGAGAGAATCGTGTCTCCGGGCTGGAGGGCGGCGCAGTAGACGGCGACGTTGGCCTGGGCGCCGGAGTGCGGCTGGACGTTGGCGTGCTGGCACTTGAAGAGCTGCTTCGCCCGCTCGCGGGCCAGGTCCTCGACCGCGTCCATGTTCACACAGCCGCCGTAGTACCGCTTGCCGGGGTACCCCTCGGCATACTTGTTGGTGAAGACGGAGGCGTTGGCGGTGCGGACGGCGATGGAGACGTGGTTCTCCGAGGCAATCAGTTCGAGGGTGTACTGCTGCCGTTCCTCCTCGCGGCGGATGATGTCCGCCATTTGGGGGTCCACTTCACGCAACGGCAGGCCGAGGTGATTCAGCATGAGTGAGTTCCTTGTGACATTATTGAGGGTTCTCGGGAGCGGGCGCGGGCTCCGCGGGCGGCGCGGTGGGTTCGGGGGCCGGCTCCGCCGGCGCGGTCCGGCGGGCGAAGTGCTCGCGCAATTCGTCCAGGAGCGCGCGTTCGAGCGCGCGGTCGCGGCGAATGGGGGTCCACACGGTGTTCTGCTCGGAAGTCGTGGCCGCGTCCGCGAAGATCGGCGTTTCCTGCCCCGGTGTGTCGCTCAGGCGATGGGTCTGCGGACGGAAGACGGCCTGCCGCTCGGTGTCGCGGCGTTCCACGTCGATCCGGAGTCGCGCCACCGTTTCCCCGGCACTGCGGCCGACGCTGAACGTCGCCTGTCGCCGCATCGTGGAGCGTCCGCGCACCAGGTCGCGGGCCGTGCCGCTGTCGCGCTCGGTCGTGAACTCGACGGGACCGGCCATGATCTGACGGGCCACGGGTTCCACGCGCACCCGGCCGAACTCGCGTTGCAGGATGGTCGTGGCGGCGGCCAGGACCTCATCGGGGGCCGCGCTCGGGACGACCCGTTGGGCCTGGGCTTCGATCGCGGCCCGGTCGGCACAGCCCAGCACCATGACCAGCACGGCCAGTACCGGAACAAGCGCCCACCGACTCATGGGGTCTCCTTTGTCACCGTCCGCGCGGAGATCCGCCCCCTGTCGCCACGGCGGCACACCGACCGCGGGCAGCGGCGCCACGCGACGTTCTATTCTACTGCGCGGTCGCGTAACGGGAAGAGCGGCCGGCGGGCCGCGGAGGGTGCAACAGCCCCCACGGTTCAGGACCGCAGGATACGGGACGGGGCGCCGCGCCGGGGCGCGGCTCGGCGTGGGCCTCGCCCTCCCGGGTCACACGATCACGAAGGCCCGTTCAGGGTTCGCGGGGCGGCAGTACCAGGCGCTCGGCAGGTGGTTCCATGGTGTCCGGGACCGCGGGCTCGCCGGGCTCGGTCGCCGGCAGCGGCGGCGCGGTCTCTTCGCCCAGGATGCGCGGGTATTGCGCGATCGTGGTCGGGGCCAAGGGGTGGGCCGCCGCCTGGTTCAGGTTCTCCAACCCGCGGCGCCGGTCGCCGCTGTGATACTCCAGGTAGCCGAGCAGGAAGCGCAACTCGGGGTTCTCCCGCTGTTCGAGCTGTTGCAGGATGTCCGCGCGGCGGATGTCGATGATCTCACCGCCGCCCATGAGGGCCCGCAGGTCCAATCGCCGGAACAACGACGCGGCCAGGACGGGCGTGCGGTTGGCGATCTCAATGCCCCGCAGCAGAGCGCTCGCGGCGGAGCGGTATTGCCCCTGAGCCAGCAGGGCGTGGCCCTGGCCGATCAGCGGGAGCGGGTTGGTGGGATCCAGCAGGGCGGCCGACGCGTACCGGTCCGCAGCCTCACCATAGTGACCGATAGCCATCAGCGACTCGGCCTTCAGCATCTGGTCATTGAAGGCGGAGGCCCCGGAGGCGGTCATGGTTCGCAGTGGCGCGCGCAAAGCGCGGTCCACGAACGCATTGGCATCGGCGAGCAGGGGCTCCTCCACTTGCGACGCGAGTTCGGGGCGTTCCCGCACGGCCTGCCGCATCTCCGCGAACCACGGGGCGTCGGGCTGCTCCACCAGGGCCGCGGCCAGCTTCATGTCCGTCCAGGCGTCATACCCCGGCAGGACGCTGGGGTCCGTGACCCGCGGCGACGGTTTGATCGGCATCGCGCGACCGTCGGCCGACTCGGGCTCCGGGATGATCAGCCCTGGCTTCCCCGAATATCCGTAGACCTCCCCGGTCGGCGACCTGAGCCCGACGGGCGCGTACAGGTCGGAACGCAGCAGCGAATCCAGCGGCGTGGCCAGGATGTCTTCCGGCTTGGCCAAACGCATGTCCATCCGCGTGTCTTCGCGACCGCCGAGCTTCCGCGCGGCCATCCGCTCGGCCATCTCCGCCTTCCAGCGGGTACGCCAGAGCGGCTCGGTGGTCGTCGGCAGCGGTAGCCGCGGGGGCGGCTCAACCCCGAAGAGGCTGCTGGTCGTGGCGAACGACCCGGTGGAGTCCAGGGGCGAGAACGGCGCCTGGGCGGAGAACGGTGGCGACGGGCCGCCGGCGGGCGTTTGCGGCGTGATGCGGAGGTCCATCCGCGTTTGAATGCGCCGATCGAGCGGGCTCGGTCCCAACGTCGACGTGCCCGGGGTCAGTCCCTGAAGGAAGCCCACGGTGGGGACCGTCGTGTCCACGTCGTAGTAGGACCGCCCGAGTTGCCCCAGGCCGAGGGGTTCGCTGCCCACGCTGACCGAATCCCGCCGGAACGTGTACAGCGTCGCGCTGCCGAGCGGGCCGCGGAAGGCGGTCGGGTCGGGGATAGGCGACACGGACCGCAGGGACAAGCCGTAGCCGGCCAGTCCGCTCGCGGTGGCGTTGCCGGTCAACAGCGGCGAGACCGGCCGCGCGAAGTTCTGCCGCACGCCGAGTTGCGGGTTGGCGTCAAACAGGCGGCCCGTGGGCTGCGCGGGGGTGACCGCTGTGTTGAGCTGGAGGTTCACGGGGGCCTGCGCCAGCGCGGCGGCCGCCCATAGTCCCAGACCAGCCGCGATGGCCGCGCACCGCCCCGGCGAGCTCGCCGACGACATTCTGAGTACCGGCCGGCTTTCCTGCATGGCATCACCTCTCTATTGGCGCCGGACGAATTCTGTTGGTCCGCGCTGGCGCGGTGCCCCGCGGCGACCGTCCCCTTCTTATTATACTTCGGTCGGGACGGGGCGCCGGCCGCATTCCGAGGCCAACACGCCCTCACACCAGTCGCCTTCCGCCGTCCACCGGCAGCACGACGCCGGTGATGTAGTCACCCTCGCGCAGCAGGAAATGGACCGCGGCGGCGATGTCCTCGGGGGAGCCGGGGCGTTGCAGCGGGATTTTCGCGGTCAGGTGGTCGCGCGTGGGCCGATCGTAGTGCTCGGGCCAGGCGGCCACCCCGGGGGCCACGCCCACCACGTTGACTTCCGGGGCCAGCGCCCGCGCCAGCACGCCGGTCAGCGTTTCCAGGGCCCCCTTCGACACCACGTAAGCCAGATGGTCCGGCCAGTAGCGTGACGTGGCGGCGTCGCAGAGGTTGACCACGCGGCCGCGGGCGCTGCGCAGGGCGTCGCGGGCGGCGTGGGTCAGCAGAAGCGGCGCCGTGAGATTGACCCGGAGCGTTCGCTCCCACGCCCCGAGGTCGAAGGCGTTCAGGGTCATGGGCTCGAACACCGAGGCGTTGTTCACCAGCACGTCCAAACGCCCAAAGCGTCGGAGAACGGCCGCCACCAGCGTCGTCGTCGCCGTCGGCTGACTCAAGTCGGCCGCGAACGCCTCGGCCGGCTTACCCAGTTCACGGCACGCGCGGACGGTGCTCGCCGCCGGCTCGACGGACGTGTGGTAGTGCACGGCGAGTTGGGCGCCGGCCCGGGCCAAGCGCAAGGCGATGGCGCGGCCCACACGGCGTGCCCCGCCCGTCACCAGCACTACGCGATCAGTCAGTTCCATCCGTCGGCTCGGCATCCCCGGCGTAGCGGACCCATTGCAGGCACAGGCCGTGCGGCGGCGCGGTGGGACCGCCTTGGGCGCGGTCTCCCGCCGCGAGGATGTCAGTGACCCGCTCCGGCGGCCAATGGCCCCGGCCGACCTCCACGAGCGTGCCCACCATGTTGCGCACCTGGTTGTACAAGAAACCGTTGCCCTCGACGTCGATTCGCACCTCGCAACCGACGCGCCGGATTTCGATGCGGTGGACCGTCCGCACGGTGGACTCGCGGGGGCTGCCGCGGTTGGCGAAGGCGGCAAAATCGTGCGTGCCAACGAGCGCGGCGGCACCGGCCCGCAACCGGTCCACATCGAGGGCGTGCCAAACGTGCCAAGTGTACCGCTGGCCCAGGTCGGCGACCGGCCGCCGGGCCGCGTTGTAGATGCGGTAGCGGTAGAGTTTGGCGAGGGCGTCGCGGGCGGGCCGAAACGCGGGATCGCAATCCGTCGCGCTGACCACGGTCACGTCCGGGGGTAAACGGTGATCCACCGCGCGGCACAGATTGGCCGCTGGGATGGAGGAAACGGTCGCCACCGCGGCCACTTGGCCGCGGGCGTGGACGCCGGCGTCGGTCCGGCTGGCCCCCTCGGTGGTCAGGGGGTGGCGCAGCACGCGTTGCAGGGCGGCTTCGACGACTTCCTGCACGGTGCGGACGCCCGCCTGCCGCTGCCAGCCGTGGAAGTCCGTGCCGTCGTACGCCAGCCGCAGTCGAATCTTGCGCTCCATCCGCGGACATGGTACCCGGCCGGACGCCCCGGCCCCACCCGGTCGCGGCCGGCGGGCCCCCAGGCCGCCGGCGGTTGGCCGTTGAGAGACTTTGACGTGCTTGTTCGGGCGTCAGGACGGCTTGGCGCCGCCGGAGCGACCGGCGTCGGATTCGATTTCCGGCAGGACTCCCGGCAGCTCGCGCGGGAGGACCTCCTCGCTGGTGTACTCGTAGAACTCGCGGTACTGCTGGCGGAAGTACCCGCCGGCGCGGGCCTGCACGCCGTTGAGAATGGCCCCGATCACGCGGGCGCCGATGCGTTGGAACTGGTCGCGGGCGCGGCGGAGCGCGCCCTTGGAGCTGTTGGCGGCGCGGGCCACCAGGATGGTGGCGTCCACCTGCGTGGCCAGGACGAGGGCATCGCTGATGAGCAGGCAGGGGGGGCCGTCGAGAATGACGCGGTCGTAGCTCTGGCGCGCCGCGTCCAGCAGATCGCGCATGGCGCGCGACCCGAGGAGTTCGGCCGGGTTGGGCGGCATCGGGCCGCTGCCCAGGGTGTCGAGGTTGGCCACGTCGGTCTTGGCCAGCACCTGTTCAAGGCGGCGTTGGCCGACGAGCACGTTGGCCAAGCCATCGTTCCCGATCTTCGGGAAAGCCGTCCGCAGACCGGGCCGGCGGAAGTTGCAGTCGATGAGCAGCACGCGCTGGTTGCCCTGGGCGAGCGTGACGGCGAGGTTGACCGCGCAGGCGGTCTTGCCGTCTTCGGGGCGCGGGCTGGTGATGAGCAGTACGCGTTGGGACTCGAGCGGCCCGCTGAACGTCAGGTGCGTGCGAATCTGCCGGAAAGCCTCCGCCACGAGCGAGTGCGGGGCACGCCGAGTGGCCTGCTCGATGGCGTCGATGTCGGCCTGCTCGTCGTCCAGCAGGGGAATGCTGCCGAGCACCGAGAGGCGGCCGTGGTGGATGATGTCCAGCGGCGTACGGACGGCCTGGTCCGTGACCTCGCGCAGCAGGGCGAGGCCGACCGCGGCGAGGGCCGCCAACACGAACCCGCCGCCGAGGTACAGAACGAAGTTCGGCCGACTGGGCCAGTAGGGATCGCGGGCGGCGAGGATGGCCTCGAGTCGCCCTTCGCCGGTCTGCACGCCCAGTTCATTCTCGGCCTGACGGAGCGTGAGTCCGATCTCCTCGAGCTGCTTGCTGAGCTGCTCCTCGTCCTTGGTGAGGTTGGTGTACTCGGTGATGACCTTGTCGAGGTCGCGCTGGGTGTTTTCCTTCTCGGTGAGCTGCTCGACGACCGTGGCCATCATGTTGCGGATGCGGGCCAGTTCCTGGCCGAGGACCTCCACCTGTCGATTGCGCAGGTCGTCGATCAGCTCCTCCCGGCGGGTCCCCTCCATCTGGAAGTACCCGTTACGCTGGTCGCGCAGCAACTGCATCTGACGGTGGTTCTCGCCGATGAGGTTGCGGGCGGTGACGTCAATCTGGATGTCGAGGGCCTCGACCTGCTGGCGGTAGTAGCGCAGCAGCGGGTCGGAGTCGATGATCATGCGCATCTCGGCCGACAGCGGCAGATTACGCGGGTCCACGCCCCGGACCGTGGAGAGTTGCGCCTCGATGTCCGCGCGGCGGGCCTGCAACTCGGCCATCGTGTTCTGCAACACCGCGACCGTGTCCACCATCACGTCCCGCTCGGCTTCAATGGCCGGCATGTCGCGGCGTTCGCGGAGCTGGCGGCTGCGATCGCGAATCCGGCGCAACTCATCTTCCGCGGCGGCCTTGGTGTTCTTGAGGCTTTCGAGGCGGCGGCGACCTTCATCGGTCAACTGGGTGCGCGACCGGCCGACGTAGCGCTCGACCAGACGGTTGACAATGAGCCGGGCCTCCTTGCGATCGCGGACGGCGATCGACACGCGGACGAGGAAGCTCTCGCGCACGGGGGCCACGTCGAGCAGGCGCTCGAAGTCGTACAGGCACTTGTCGAAGTTGTCCCCGTACCACTTGTAGAACTGCGTCTCCTTGATTTCCGGCAGGGCCAGCACGTCGAGCAGGACGGCGGGGCTGAGAATCTGGGCCGCCTCGGTCGCCAGCACGTGCGTGACGTAGTCCTTCGGAAGGATCTCGCCCTTGATCTGCCCCCACTCCTTGGTGGGCGGGATCAGTCGGACGAAGGCTTCGTTCCGGTAGGCCGGGAAGAAGCGGTAGATGAAGAACGTGGTGGCCGCGATGAGCACGTAGAGCGCGCACCACACCGAGAAGATCATCACCTTGCGCTGCTTCATCACCCGCCAGACGTCGGCCGCGGTGATCCCGCCCACGGCGGTCTCCGGGCCTTGAGCGGGGCCGAGCACGCCCGGCAGCGCCGCGGCCAGGGCCGCGGGCGTCGCCGGCGGAAGAATCGGCTGCGAACTATCCATCGTACTCATCACGCACCTCACGGGGGGCCGCCGGCGCGATCGGTTCCGCCACGCGACCGGCATCCCATCACTCTATCGGGTCAGTTTGTTCAACGCATCCTCGAATCGCTGGATCGTGTCGGCCTCGCCGCGCCCCCGGGCCCCGTCCAGCCCACGGGTCAGCAGCGCCCGCGCGTCCGCCGCGCGACCGACCTGCTGGTAGACTTCCGCCAAGTGGAGAGCAATCGACGAGTTCTCGGCGTCCAGGCTGTGGGCTTCTTCCAGGGCGGCGACCGCGAGCTCGGCCTCCCCGCACTTGAAATACACCCAGCCCACGGTGTCCAGCAGGGTGGCGGCGTTCTCGTTGCCCGGGACCAGGCTGCGCAGCCGCTCGGCATAACCCCGGGCCTCGGCCGGGGCGAACAGCGGCGGAGGCGATTCGACCAACAAGTAGGCTAGGTTGTTCAAAGCGGTCAAGTTGTCACGATACGCTTCGAGAATCTCGCGGTAGCTGCGGATCGACCCCTCACGATCGCCGGTGACCTCCAGCGCCTGCGCCCGCGTCAGCAACGTTGTCAAATGTTCCGCCGACCCCGGCTGGAGCTGCGCGATGAGTTCGCTGAGCAACGGCAGGGCGGCGGCGGGGTTCGCGCCGGTGGCCAACTGGGCGGCCAGCACCGAGCGCAAGCGGCGCCCCGGCAACGATTCGGGCGCGACGCGCTCGATGGTCCGCCGGAGCAGCGCTTCACTGTCGAGCGAGCGGGCCGACGCCGTCTGACGCAGGGCCGTCGTCACCTCACCGGCCATGGCGACACTGGCGGCGGCCCCGTCGGAGAGACACTGCTCCCACTGCTTCTCGGCGGCGTCGTGCTGACCGAGGCCGTGCAGCGATTTGGCCGCTTGGATACCCATGCGGGCCCGCACCTCGTCGCGGATTTGCACCGGCAGCCGGTCAAAGGGGTATTGGCCGTAGATTTCGAGCACTTCCCGGTCCCGCCCGGCCTGGCGCAGGGCGCCCAGGCGGGCGATCGCGCTCCCGACGGCGTACAGCGGGTTGGTGGCTTCCGCCCGTTCCCCGGCCCGCTGGTAGTAGGTCGCCGCGGTCGCGTAGCTCTGCCGGGCCGCGTCGATCCGCTCCCGCTCGCGAGTCACGTCGCCACGGTCCTTGGCCTGGCGGGCCTCGGACTCGAAGGCCGTGCCTTGTGCTTCGAACAGCCGCCCCAGCTCAAAGGGCCACAACATGTCTTCGGGGTGCTTCTCCATGTACTCGCTGATGAGCCGCCGGGCCCGATCGAACTGGTTCTGCGCCCCGTACAGCAGCCGCGCCAATTGGCGTACGACCTGCTGCTTCTGATCGCTCGGGGCGCCGCGAGCGTCCAGGGCGTCGAGCAACAGGCGGAGTTGGGCTTCGGCCAGGTCGTACTTGCGCGTGCGACCATAGAGGGACGCGAGCAGGCGGCGGAGGTCCGGCTCCAGCCGCGGGTCGCGGCCGATCTTCTCCTCGGCCCGGGTCAGGTCTTCGCGGGCGCGATCGTACCGGGCCAGCTCCAGCGACAGCCGCCCGCGCGTGACCAGCGCCAGGACGTGGTCCGGGTCGTCGGAGAGGATCTGGTTCAGGTCGTCCAGCGCCAACTCGCGTTGCCCGTTGACGAAGCGGACCTGGGCGCGGGCCATCAGCCCCTGGGGTTCACGCGGGTACTGCTCCAGGTAGTCGCGCAGCTCGGCGTCGGCATCCGCCAGGCGCCCCGCCGTCAGCAGCGAATGCGCCAGGGTCAAGCGCACCATCTGGATCGCGGTGGCCTGGGAGGCTTCCAGCCCCCGAACGCGGTCCAGCGCCCACCGGCAAGCCTCGATGACCTTGTCGGACCGCCGCTGCCGTTCGTAGAAACCGATCAGGGAAATCCCCACTTGGAGGTCCCAGCGCCGGCGGGCGTCGGCGTCCGCCACGGCGCTCGGCACGAGTCGCTGGGCCTGCTGGTACTCGCGTTCCGCCGCCTCCAGGTTGCCCAACGCCTCGAAGAAAGCCGCCAGCAGGAGCTGGTTACCGACCTTCATCTCGCCGGTGGTCTGCTCCACCAGGCCGCGCAGCAGCGGCTCGCCCGACTCCGCCTGCCGGCTGCGGGAATAGAAGTCCGCGGCGTACCGGGCCAGGCTGAAACGGAGTTCCTGCGGCGCCGTGGTCAGTACATCCTGGAAGTAGGCATTAGCTTGGGACAGCAGGGCCGAGCGCGCGGCCGGGTCCGACGCGGATTTCTCCCACGCGTTCACGAACAACTCGGCCAGGCGCACCAGGTTCGCCGCGTCGTCCGGCTTCTCGGTGCGTTGCTGGAGACGCCGCGCGATGGCCGTCTGAGGTGACTGCTCCTCGTCCGTCTCCTGCTTCCACGCTTTGACGAGCGGGTGGTCCGGCGCGAGTTCCGCGACCTTGGCCTCGCACTCCTGGGCCTGGGCCATGAGCTTGTCGCGCTCCGCGCCGTACGCCTGCCCCGCGCGCTGGCGGTAGGCCTGCCGCAGATAGAAATAAGCCTCGACGCCGCGGGGGTTGATCTCGACCGCCTGCCGCAGGGCATCGATGCCCTCGACCAGGCGGTTGCCCGCCAGGCAGGCCCGCCCCAATCGCGTCTGGAGGTCGGCCGATTTCGGCAGGCTCCGGACGGCCTGCTGAAACTCGCGAATGGCCAACTCCGCGTTCCCCTCGGCCAGCGCCAGGTCCCCACGGAACGTGGCCCCGCCCGCCCGGTCCCAGCCTAGCCCCTTCTCATGGCTCGACAGCGCCGCGGTCAGCTCCCGTGCCCGATCGAACTCCCGCCGCATGAGCCGGACGTTGAACTCCTCCTCCACCCCGGCCATGTCGTCCGGCTTCAGTTTCCGCATTTGCTCCAGGTGAGAGAGTGCCTGGGCGAATTCGGCGGCGGCCTCGTCGTTGGCCCCACGCCGCTCGGCCTCCGCGGCACGCCGGCGGTAGTACCCGTAGAACTCCTTGGCCCGCAGGAACGGGTCGGGGTTCTGCCGGATCACCTCCTCCCGTTGCGCGTCCACCTGGGCGCGCTGCTCCGGGGTCAAGGCCTCCGTGACCGCGGCCTCGAGATCGACCGCCGCTGCCTGGATCATGCGGGCCAGGGCCGGACGCGGGGGGTTGGCCAACCACTGCCGGCACAGGGCCAGCGCCTCGGCGCGGCGTTCGGCCCGCGCCATGGCGTCCATCAAACGCAGAAAGGCATCGCGGTACTCGTCGTCCGTGATCTCGGAGCTGTCCAGGACGCCGCGCAGGAGTTGCTCCGCGGCGGCGTAGTCCTTCATTTCGACCAGCATCCTGGAGCGCCACAGGTCGAACCGCGCGCCGCGGCCGGACATCTTGCTCATGACGTCCTTGGCCTCGTCGACCCGGCCCAACTGGGTCAGCACCGACACCAGGGTGCCGGTCAGCGTCTGGTCCTGGGCATAGAGCAGCCGGTATTGCCCCAGCAGATCGAACGCGTCCTGGGCCTTGCCGATGCGCGCCAGCAGCTCCGCCGCGAGCGCCACCAGCGAGGACGGCGGGTTCATCTCGGCGTCTTCGTAGAGCTTGATGGCTTGCGCCGCGTACTGCTCGGCCTGCCCCCACTGCTCGCGTTGCACGTATAGCAAGGCCAACTGCTCCTCGGGCAACTGCGGCACGCGGACGTACTCCAGCCAGTAGCGCGCCCGGCCCCGCACCTCCGCGTAGCGCAACTGCCCGGCCCGCTTGCTGGCCTCCTCCAGGGCCGCGACCGCGCCCACCACGTCCTGACGGGCCATCAGGTTCTTGGCCTGCATGTGGTATGTCACCGGATGCTCGGGGTACTTGACCGTCGCGTCGTCCAGATAGGCGGTCGCGCGGGCCAGCCGCGCGGCCCGCGTGTTCTCCTCGCTGGCCGTGGTCACGTAGCCCAGACCGATGTCGAACGCACGACGGAGCATCAGCAGGCGGTCCTCAGCGCGCAAGACGGCCCGGATACTCCGCAACGTCAGCGTGGAATCACGCGCCGCATCGAGAATCGCCAGGCCCCGCTCCAGCCGCTCGTCGTCGCTCAGCTCCTGCCCCTGCGGCCCGATGGCGTACCGCAAGGCCAACTCGGCGCGCACCTGGTACGCCTCGTACATGGCCTTGTCGAGATCGATGGCCCGCCGCGCCGCGTTGTCGATCGCTTCGAGCTCCGCGCGAAGCTCCGCGAGCTGGGCTGCGGTCGGCTCGGGGTGGGCGCGATCGAACACGAAGTAGCGTTGCCGCGCCAGGGCCAGGAACAGCTCCGGGCTGGGTCGCTCGGTCGTCGCGGCCACGGTTCGTTCCAGCGCCTGCCCCGCCTGGGACAGGGTCTCGTCCGCCGCGGCGCGTTCCCCCGCCTCGTCCATCAGGCCGGCCCGCGACTGGAGAAAGCGGGCATACGAGGTCGCGACGGGTACGTCCTCCGGGTGGGCCGCCGCCGCCTTCTCCAACACGGGTAACACCTTCTCGATGTAGTCCCGCGTCAGGCGGGTCAAGTCGGCCGGACGTGCCCCGGCCGCCGCCGCCTCCCGCCGGGTCTTGATGAAGGCCCGCTCCAGATAGCTAAGGTACGTAATGGCCGCATGTGGATCGGTCGGCTCCAGCCGGTACGCTTTCTGGGCCAGTTCGTCGGCGGCGGCCTCGTTTGCCTCCCCGCCCAGCACCCACAGCGCCTGGGCCTGACTGACCAGACCGAGCAGGTTGTCCGGGTCGAGTTCGGCCAGGCGACGCCCGGCGTCCCGCCAGATGTCCTCCAGGATGACCAGATCGATGATGTCGCGGATTCGCCACAGCCCTTCGAGCAAGGCCCGTTGCAGCGGTTGGTCGTTGGGGAGCTTGGAGGCTGCTTTTTCCAGCAAGCCGCGCCAGCTTGCCAACTCGCCCATCTCGAACATGCACCGGGCCGCCGCGATGACGTATTGCGAGTTCGGCTCGCCGCGGACCTCGCTGGCCTCCCAGGCGCGCACGTAGCGCCGGGCCGCCTCCTCGAGGTCGCCCGCCTTCTCACTCTCCCGGGCGGACTGGGCGATGATCTCCGGATCACGCCGCGACTGCTGCCAAACGACCAGCGTGAACACGGACACCAGCAGGACCATGCCCATCACGGTCAGGAACGCGATCAGGTTCTTGTTGAGACGCTTCTGTTTGGCCATCGCTACTGGGTCCTTTACTCCCGCCGCGGCGACTTACTCCACGCGGCGACCGACAGCGCCCAAGCCGGCGTGGTCCTGCCGCGCCACGCCACCCCGGTGGCGACAACGCGCGGGCCGCCGGCCGAGACCCGGTGCCCCACGTCGGCTGCCGGTTTCCGGTTCCCGGTGTCCCGTTCCCTGGTGTGGAACTTGTCCAGGTCAAAATGGTCGTTGATGAGGATCGGCAGGACGCGCTCCATCAACGGCCCGAGCGCCTCGATCGAGGCCTGCCGCTCCGCGCGCGAACTCAGCGAGTCGCCGTATGTGACCTCGATCTTGGCGTAGTACGCGTACCGCAGGGTGGGGTCCATCATGCTTCGCCGCACCCCGTTGCGGGTGGTCTCGTAGCCCCCGTTGGCATGAAAGAAGTACATCACGGTGGTCCGGTCCACCGTGGCCGTGCCCAGCCCATGCCGCGGGGCCTCGAACTCCAGCACGCGGACCGGCAGGCGATCGCCCGGGGCCCCGACCCCGCGCACCGGCAACTCGACGGTGGCCTCGCCCACCTTCTGGTAGCCGCCGGCCAGATAGCACTCGTCGGGAACGTGCGGCACCAGGTCCGGCTTGCCCGTGTAGTAGGTCACGAAGACCTGCGCGTTGCGGGTGGGGTCGGCGGGGAGCTTGTCCCGGTCGGTGACGAACACCCGGATGAACTCGTGCGTGCCCAGGCTGTCGATTGTGTCCTCGGACATCGGCGGAATACGGTCGGTCAGGTCGCGGTTGACCTCGAACCGCGCGCCCAACTTGCGACCATCGAACTGGGCCAACGGCCGTTTCAGCGGCACGGCCTCCTTCCGCAGGACCCATCCGGCCCAGCGGCTCAACGACCCCAGTCCCGCGACCGCCAGGACCAGCACGCCCAGGCAAACCCAATAGCGCGGGCTCGCCGACCGCCAGATGGAGGGCCGGCCCGCCGGGGCCGGCGCCGCGGGCGTGACGCGTGGCTCAGTCTGGACCGGGGAACTCGCCATGAGACTTCCGGCGTCAGCGGGCCGAGGCCTCCGCGGGCTCCGGCTCGTCCACGACCAGGTGGTTCAGCAGCCGGCCCAGCCCGCTGAAGATGCCAAAGGCCAGCAGGATCACCGCCAGTCCCAGCATGACGTGATACTGCCCGGTCGCGTATTTCGGGTCGACAAAAACGTGCAGCCAGCACGTCACGGTTACGCGGATGAAGTTGCAGAACGTGGCGATGGGGACGCACGACAGCACCAGGACGATCCGCTGCCAGGTGGGGCGCTCGGACATGAAGGCCACCGCCACGCCCAGGGCGCACAGGGTCACGGTGCTGCGCATGCCGCTGCACGCATCGGCCACGCCGATCGTCCCGGTCACTCCCCGATACATGTATTCCAGGTTCGACCCCACCCGCTCCACGTGCAGGCTGGGAAACACGTTCATCACCGTGCTGGCCACGATGGCCGCCAGCCGCCGCAACGGGTCCGTCAGCGCGAAGTACATGCGCGACGGAATCGGGATGGCGAAGAACAGGTACAGCCACGGCAACCAGGCCCACCGCCAGATCGGCACACCGCACAACAGTGTTATCACCCCCGCGAGCGTGATCATCATGGCCAGGTCGCGCGCGTAGGCGAACGGCAGCAGGCCGGACAGCGCCCACATGTACAGCCCCAGCCCCCCGAGCAGGGGGATGAGCCCGAGCCAGGCGCCGCGGATCGTACACCGGCGAATGCGGTCCCACTTCAGGTACGCGAGGTAGGCGCTGAACACGGGAATCAGCGGCCCGTGGGACCAGTCCATCTCATGGACCCACTTGGAAGGCAAGGAGCCCAGGTTCGGCGGGATAAAGTCCAGGAGCTGCCAGAAGACCGCCGTGAACGCGACCGCCACCAGCGCGGCCCGAATCTGGGCTGGGCGGTCGAACGTGATCCGCTGCGGTCCGGGCGCATACGTGGCGCTGCCGGTCGGCGGCGCCGGCGGCGCTGCCGGGACCTTCGTATCAGGCGTCGCGGTCACGTCCGCCGTCATCGCTCCGTCTGCCTCCGATGCCCGCGGGGCCGCGGTCTAGAACGGCAACCCGCGCTGCTGCCGCCGCTGCTGGTCGTAGATCTCCGGGTTCACCCGGGAGCTGTACGCATCCTTGTCGGCGAAGTTCCGGTCGTACACAAAGCCGAAGCCGTACGTGAACCGGAACGAGTTGCGGATCACGAACAGGAAAGGCGCCACGATGTGCGTACCGACGTTCACAATGTCGTCGTCGCGCAGGTAGAAGTCGTCCTCCAGCCCGGCGAAGATCGCGTCCAGGTTCACGAGCCGCGTGAACTGCTTGTCCGTCCCCGGTTCGCGCCGGACGAGTTCGCAGCGCGCCGGCCACGCCAGCGGGCTGAAGCCGCCGCAAATCGCCATCGCCTGCTTGATGGTGATGTCCCGCCCGCCGAACGAGTAGACGCCCGGCCGCTGCACCTCACCCATGATGTAGAACACGCCGGTGTCCACCGGTACGTGGAACACGTCGCGGTCACGGACGACGATGTTCTGGCGCGGGTCGCCGGCCCGCAGCGCGACCAGGTCAATCCCGATGACCCGCTGCTCCAGGGCCAACTCCTCCGTCGCTTCCCAATCGAAGGGCTCCTCAAACACAGGGGGAGCGGGGGCCTCGGGGGCCGCGGGTGGCTCGGCCGGCGGCGCCGTCGGCGGCCGCGCGGGCAGCACCTGCCCGGTCTGCGGGTCGAAGATAACGATCGGTTCGAAAGGCGGCTCGCCGGCGGGGGTCGGCTGTGTGTCCGACGGCGGCGCGAGCACCTCCGCCAGTTCCTCCCGCGTCGGCGGGGTCTCCGCTTCCGGAGGCACCTCTTGATTGAAGCGCCCCGTGCTCATGAAGCCGCCGGGCGGCGGGGGAGCTTCCTCGATCGGCGGGGGAATCACCCACCCCTCTTCCGGGGGTATCTCCGGTATCGGTCGCACTGGCGGGGCCTCACTCGACGACACCCGGCGGATGACGTAGGCGCGCCGCGTCTGGGGCGAAACATCCCCGATCATCGCCACGAGATCGAGCAAGCGCATGGTCGGATCGGCAATGGGATAGGTGCCGGGGCCGCCGACGCCGCCCATCACGGACACGATGCGACCGCGTTTGACCTGGGTGACGACAATGACCACGGGGCGCGGCAACAATCCGGCCTCTTTCAACCGGGCGGTGAGCTCCTGCTCGAGCTCCTGCTCGGTGAGCCCGGTGACCTTCACGCTGCCGAGGTCGGGAATGCGAATCTCGCCCAATGGGCTGACTTCAAGCTGCACGGAGAATGGCGATCCGGGCTGGAGCAGGTCCTGGATGCTCAGGGCCACGACGTCGCCCGGGGCCAGGCGGTAATCGGTGTATTCGGCGACGAGGTCCTCCGGCGTCGGATCGGTGGCGTTGGCCAAGCCCGGCGGCGTTTCACGCGGGCTCAGCACTTTGCGGATGCCACCCTCGTGCGTGTCCGAGGGGAAGCGACCCACCTTGGTCGGATCGAGGAAACTGTTGGGCGGGACCAGGGCGCAGCCACACAGGGCGCACAGCAACACAGCGGGAGACAACGTCCCCCACGACGCCACCTCGAGCGTTCGCCGGTATTGCATGCCATACTCCTCAACGCCGACGCCTACACGCGCACTCGCCCCGCAGACGAACGAGGGACTTGCGACGTGTCGCGTGCCGCCGGCGCCAACGTCGGCCGTGGGGTTGGGCCTTCGACAGACCGGGCAATCTAACCGGCGCTACAAACCCCGTCAAACGCGCCGCCTCCAGCAGTCGCCTCTGTCCGGGGTTACGCTCGGCAGCGGCCTGAGTTCGGACCCACGGCCGTTCCGTGATGCAGTCCCCATAGTTATCGGCTGATCGGCGCGCCCGCCTTGTGCCCGGGAACAGCCCCCCTTGTCCCCCGGGGCCAAACTCGCGCCCTCGCTGGGGACCGCGCCGCGGGCCTCCCGATATGAACCACCGGCAAAGGGGCGGGAACGAGCGGCGAAGCGGTCGCGCGTCGAAGCTGACGCGTTGGGCGACCGCGGGCCGACGTGCTGCCCCACGACAGGTGCCGCATGACGGGCTTCCGACCGCAGACGGGCCGGCCGAAACGCGTTCTCATTCTTGGGGCCGGCGGCCACGGCCGCGTCGTGCTCGATATCCTGCTTCAGGCCGGTCAGCACCAAATCGTCGGCTTCCTGGACAACAACCCCGACATCCACGGGCGGCGGATCGACGGCCTGCCCGTCCTCGGCTCGATCGACGACCTCGCCGCTCTGGCGCATCAACACGACGTCGAAGGCGTCATTGTGGCCATCGGGGACAACGGGGTGCGGCGCGGCGTCGCCCGACAGGTGGACACCGCCGGCATCGACCTCATCAACGCCGTTCACCCCTCCGCGACTCTGGCGCGCAATGCCAGCCTCGGGCGCAACGTGGTGGTCGCCGCCGGCTCGGTCGTGTGTGCCCACTGCCAGGTCGGCGACAGCGTCATTCTCAACACGGGGTGCATCATCGACTACCAGACCATGATCGGCGAAGGCAGCCACATCTGCCCGGGGGTGCGCATCGCCGGTCGCGTCAAGGTCGAGCCGGGAACGTTCGTCGGCATCGCGGCCACCGTCATCCCCAAGGTCACCCTCGGCTGTGAATCCATCGTCGGCGCCGGCGCGGTGGTCACGGAGGACGTCCCGGCCCTGGCCACCGTCGTCGGCGTGCCCGCGCGGCGGATCAAACTGGCGGCGGCGTCCGAAGACCTGTCGGCCATGCTCCTCCCGGCACACGTGTAAGCCACTTGAAAACAACGAGTTAACGACTTTGAGCCCCGGCGGATACCAGTCGCGCCACTGCCGGAGTTCGGGCGTCCACGGGGCGGATGAGCATTCCTGTCAATCCCCGCTGTAAGCGCTCCGCCTCTTCGTGCAGCGACAGTGCTTCTTCATGAACATTATTCATTGCATTCAATAGATTTGCGCCAACACGGCTGAGCCCGTCCTCAAGCCCGGCCTGAATCCCGCGCAAGGCGGCCCGCCGCATCGACGGCCGCAGCAACCGGTCGAGCGTGAACGGCACCGCCCACGACAGCAGTACCAGCAGCCCACTGTGGATGGCAAAGTCGACACCAAGGAACGGCTTCCCGCCACGGCCCGCGAAGTAATACGCCTCCACCACTTTCCAGGCGACCCACACGAGCGCAGCGGCGGGCAGGCAAGCCATGAAGAAGCCGGTTGCCCGCCGTGCCAAGCGTCCGAGAGCGGTCCCGGGACGCGCCAGGGCTGCTCGCAGAGAATCTTCGACTCGGAGGACGATCTGCTCGCGCGCCGTGGCGGCCACCGTGTCCAGCCGCTTGCGCAGCGGGTCGACCGTTACCCCCGCGCGCCGCCCCGCCAGTTCAACAGCATCCATCCAGCCGGCGAGCTTCGCGTCGCACCAGGCGTCCCAGAGGCGGTCCGCTACCTCGTCGACCGCATCGGTCCGCGCGGGCAACGGCGCATCCGTCGTGGCGGTGCCCGATTCGGGCGCTTTGGTCAACCGGCCGGCCAGCGTTGCCAAGATGTGGGGGTCGCGGGTGGCAAAACGCTCGGCGGCGGCCCGTGCCGACCATTCGAGACCGTTGCGAATCGTGTCGGCGGTCGATTCCCAGTGCCGCGTCGCCTCCTGACGCCAACTCTGCCAGCGGGCGTCATCGCCGAGCTTGCGGTCGGCCGTTTCCAGGACTCGGCGCAGATCCTGCAACCGCGCGCGGTGGCCGAGGCGCTCCAGCTCACGCACCCCGTGGGCCGCCAGAAGCTCCAACAAGGTCGCCCCAAGCTGGTCGAACTCTTCCGGCGTCGGCAGACTCCGGCCGGGCAGACAACACGTTCGCAGCAGCAGCGGGTCGTCGAAACCCGCCTGACGCAGCAAAGTGCGGAAATCGTCGGCCTGCCGCCGGTCCCCTTCGTCCCAGCGATTCATGATGAAGGCCCAGCCGTGTCGGTGCCCGCGGTCACGGAGCAGCCGCCAGCCCACGTCATCGCGATATCGCTCCGGGCTGACTACGTAGACGACCAGGTCGATGTGGGGCAGCCAGGCCAACGCCGCCTGCCGGTTCGCTTCTTCCGTGCTGTTGATGTCCGGCGCGTCGATCCACAGGATGTCGCGGTGCGGCGCGGCCGCGTGCCGGCGGACGTGGACCCGGTCGAGCGGGAGATCGGGCGGCAACTCGGCCAGCTTGATCGACTCATGTACGTACAACGTCACCTCGCGCGAGGTCGGCCGCTCAACGCCCGTCCGCGCGATCTCCGCCTGCGCGAGGCGATTCAACAGGCTGCTCTTGCCCACGCCCGTCCCGCCGAAGAACGCCACCACCAGTGGACGGGGCGACCCCGCCGCGAAGAGGTCGGCCGGGGTGGCGTGCTCGACGGCGGCCAGACGGTCGGCGTCGCTCGCGTCGAGCCAGCCGGCCGCTTGCGCGCGGCGAAACCACTCCGCGGCCTGCTCCAGGATGGCGCGCAGCGCGTCAGGCATCGCCGGCCTCCCACGCATCCAGGGCCGCGGTGGCGGCCGCCAATTCGTCAGTGCCTATGCGCGGGGAGCCAGCCGGCGCGGTCCGTTCCGTCAAGGCCGTGAGGGCGGGAACCCAGATGCCGCGCACGAACTGCTCTTCCAGCGCGGTCTTCTGGCGTGCCTTGAGCTGGTGTTGTTGGCGGGCCATCTCCAGCCCCGCGACGCCCTCCATGAGCAGGGAACTGACGGCGAATGCGGCCGGGGCCCAGACGGCGTCCAGGGCCGACAGACCGCCGGTCTTGACCGCCAACAGCATGTATCCCAGGTCCATCGTGGCGCGGGCCGTGCGCAACGCGGCCAGGCGTGCCGGCTGCTGCTGTAGCTCGCCGTAAAGCTGTTGCGCGGCCGCCCGCACTTCGTCCTCCACGAACCGATGATGGGCCTGGATGCCCGCCTCGAATCGGTCCTGCAAGCGCGGGCGCTCCGCCTCCAGGGTCTCATCGAGGGCCTGCCAGACCGCGGCGCCGGGGGCCGACGACCGCGCCCGACGCGCGACGTCACGCTGCAACCCCGTGAGCAGCGTTTCGATCGTGTCCACCAGGACGCCCGCCTCAACCCCCAGGCTGTGGAACCGTCCCGAAACGCCGCGCCGGTCACCCCACCACGCACGGCCGGCCGCAAACAGCCGGCGGCCGGGCCAGGTGAGCACGCGGCGAACCTGGGCGACCGCGCCGCCGACTTTCGGTATCTCGAGGAGCTTGAGCAATTCGACGGTGGCCCGGCGAAACGCGTCGTAGCGTTGCGGGTGGTCCAGGTAGTCGCGCACATAGGCGCTGACAAACGCCTGACCGCTCGTCGCCACGGCTGTCTGCCATTCGGCGACGGCTCGGTGATCCGCGCGGACCGGGGCCAGCCAGTCGTCCCAGTGCCGCCGCAGAAGCGCCCGCGTCCCGGCGGCCCGGTGTTCACGGGGCAGCCGTCGGAGTTGTCCGCTCACCACGGCGCGCAGCGCGCGGGCCGCGGGCGGCGGCCGGAATTCGCCCGCGTCGGCGGCGGGTGCCGCCAGGGCCGTGTCATAGGGCAGCGGGACGATCGACACACCCGCCGCGCGGCCGCCGCCACGCTCCGCCAGCCGCTGCCGCAGCGATTGGACGATGGCCGGCTCGGCGTCCGGGGTCAGCTTGTTGATGCACAGCACGAGGGGGCGACCAAGCGGCGCGGTCAGAGCGAGGAATTGCCAGACGGCCAGATCGGAGTATTTCTCCTTGCTGAGCACGACCAGGTGCAGGTCGGCCAGGGCCGCGAGCTCCAGGACGGCGGCGGTGTACTGCCGGGCCGCCAGCGAGTCAAAGTCGGGCGTGTCCCAGATAACGCACGGCGGCAACGCGGCGCCTTCATTCGGGGCAACCCCGCCGGCCACCGTTGTCAGGGCATAGCTCCGCAGGTCGTCGCGTTGAAGCTGCTGGGGAGCGCAACGTGTCCAGCCGGGCAGCAGCCCGTTGATCCAAGGGGCGGTGTCGGTCACCGGCACCGTGGCGAAGCCCCGCGGATGCACGGTGAAGCCGGCCAGCGGGCTGACGCCGGCGGCGGGCTGCCCCAGCAACAGGTTCACAACCGTGCTCTTGCCGGTCTGCGTTGGCCCCAGCACCGCGATGTGTGGCGGACCCGAAGCCGCGGCGGCGGAGTCGGTGTAGCGCAACGCAGCCTCGGCCAGTTGCAGCGAGGCCGCGCCGCCGTCGAGGATGGCGGCGGCTTCCGCGGACGGCACCGCGGCACGACTCAGAAGGCGCGCGACGAAGCGCGCCAGGTCGGCCGCCGCCGAAGACCCATCGCAAGCGGGCGCATTTCCTGCCACCATCCGGGTATTCTGCCGGACGGGCCGGATATGCGACAGCCCGCGCGGCGTTGCCAGGGGCGAACCCGGCTTCTATACTCGGCCGCCGCAGCCCGCGCTCCGGGCACATCCCGGCCGGCGCGGGCCAGGAGAACGCGACGTGCCAATGTACGAGTACCAGTGTCCGGCGTGCCAGGCCACGTTCGAGGAGTTGGTCGCGTCGTTCGCGGCGGCGGACCGGGTGGCCTGCCCGAAGTGCGGCCACCGGCCGGTGACGCGCCGGCCGAGCGTGTTCGCCGCCCGGGCGAATGCCGCGTCCTCGTCACCACCACCCGGCGGCTGCGGGACAGAGTGCGGCGCGTCCGGGACGTGCCCGTGGCGTTCGTAGCCGCGCGCCGCGACGAGGCGGACGGTTCGCCTGTATTGCGGCTTGACCGCCAGAGGTTCCCGACGTGACCAAGAGCCGGACCGACACGACCGCCAGTTCCGTCGCCGCCGGCGTCCTGAGCTGGCTGCTGCCCGGGGCCGGGCATTACTGGCTCGGACACCGCGGTTTGGCGATTGTCTGCTTCGTCGCCATCACGTTCCCGTATTGGGTCGGCCTGGCGTTCGGCGGCGTGCTGTCGTCGGTCAATCCGCGGACGAACCGCTGGCTGTTTCTGGCGGAAATGGGGGTCGGCGGCTACACGCTGGGCAGTCTGGTCGTGAGCCAGTCGGTCGAGCGAAACGTGCTCGCCGGCGCCGGCTTGTCGCACGTGCCCGATGCGCAGCGCTCTCCCGCCGAGTACAACGCTTACCTCGAGGCGGCCACACGCGCCGGGTACATGTCCTACTACCCGGCGGCGGATGTGGCGCAGATCTACCTGGCGACGGCCGGACTCCTGAACCTGCTGGTCATTCTCGACGCCGTGTCCCGGGCCCAGACCGGGCTGCCCACGTTTCAGCGCGAGTTGGCGGCGGCCCGGACGGAGGCAGGGTGATGCTGCTCGGGTGGTTGTTTGTGCATCCCGTTCCACTGCCGGACCACTGGCGGCTGTGGATGCTGTTGCCGCTGCTCGCTTGCGTGGCGGCGGTGTACCGGGCCACGCGCGCCCGCCGGGCGGCCGAGATGCCGAAAGCTACGGTTGTCACGTTCGTCAACATCCTGTTGGGGATGGCCGCGCTGGCCCTGGCTTTCTACGGGGCGCACTGGCTTGTCCTGCGGGTGGGGTAGTCGCTGACGTATCCGGAATCTACTCGGGCAGCGCCGTTGGGAGCAGCCCTGCCCGGCCGATCGCCCCGTGGCGTGGCCGATGAGCGGAACCGCGCGCGGCCGGCGAACCGTCGGCGGGGGATTGCGTCCTGAACGGGTATTCACGGTTGCGCGACCTGGGAGGATGAGGCTGTCTCCCGCGGCGACCCTGCCGGCCCGGCGAGCCGCGGCTCGCCGGGAGGCTCGCCCTCCCGACCGGCGTCCCACGATCCTGAATGCCCACCCACGCCGAGAAAAAGCGGGAATCCGCTTGACGAAAAAAAAAAAAACGATGTAAACTCTCTTCAGGTTGATGCGGGGATAGGGCATGACCGCGGCCGGGAGTTCAAGCGACTAGCAGACGCGGGGTCTGTGGGACCGGGCGCGACGTGCGCTGCCGCAGCTTGGGAGGAAGTCCGATGACACATCGTTCGTTCTCGCTGTCGCGTGTGATGTGGTGGGCCGGGTTGGTTACCTTGGTCGTCGCGCTGAGGCCGTTCACCCTGCGGGGACACGCCTGGGCCGAGGAAGAGTCAAACGTGTACGGATTCAAGCACTGTGATGCCCGTGGGCTCCAGGGCAAGACGTGCGACGACCCTGGGCAGTGCATCAACGCGTGCGCTAATAAGTGTACGGAAAGCTACCTGTCGTGCAAGCAATGCTGCGCTGCATTCTCAGTGCATGGGGAAAGCTACTGGTCGTGCATGGACTTGTGTTCGTGGACATGGAGCCCAATCCCGCAGCCGTGAGTGTGTTGCCAGTCCCCTTCGGAGTAGTCACCGATGAAGTATAGGCACATGTGCGACACCCTGTCGTTCATTTGCGTGGCCGTCGCAACGGTCGCCTGCGGGCAGCCGGGGCAACTTCTTCCAGCCAGGGACCCTGTCCCCCGCACGAAGGCGGAATACGAGGCTCTATCCGACGACCGAGCGAAGAACGCGAAGCCCCTGTCTGAAGATCCCGAACATGCACTCGCCTGGAACGAATTCCGGGCCCGGACGAACAACCTTCTCCAGACGTTCGGTGGCCCTGAGGTCGTGGTCGATGCGCGCCTGGCGGACCAGCTCGTCGCCGAGTTGTGGGTTGACGTGGGCCATCCGTCTCTGAACGGCGCGTTGCAGGACTTCGTGATTGACCTGATCGGCGAAGTCGTGCAGTGGCCGGACGATATGCTCGCCCGACCAGCGCGTGATCGGCTACTCGCGGGGTTGCGCGCGTACATTGATGCAGGCGGCGGTCAGCATTCGCCGCCCAGTCAAGCGCTGATTGCAGGAGTACTCCGTCGCGCCGCGAATGACGAATCGGAAACGGCGGAATTGGCGGACGCGTTGTTGACCGATGCGGTTGAGTGGGTTGACGCGATCGACTCTCCTGCCATGCGCAGAGTAGTCCTTCGCAGTTGTCTTCAGCAGTGGGGCGAACTGGCCAGTTGGAGACTATTTGAGATCGAGAACAAGGGCGCAGTGCCTCCGGAAGCGCAATCCGAGAGTTATGACAAGGCCGTCGCGGCGTTGCGGGCGTTGCTGCAAGCCGATCCGCCGGTGCGGCCGAGCGAACTCCTCGAACGCCTGCGCGACGCCGAGCGGGCCGCGTCGGTCAAGCAGAAGGACGACCGGCTCAACGACGACCTCGTGTGCCGACTTCTCATTGTCTACCGCACGCTGCTGGACCGCCGGCCGCGGATTGCATTCCGCGCGTCGGCGTACATCGAGAACCAGTTGCTGACGCTGCACACCAAGGGGCGGCTGCGGACCGACCGGCACTGGGACCTATGGGCGCAGGCGGTCAAGGCGTTGGAAGCGGAGCGGCTGTCCAAGCGGTTTCAGCGTTACCTCCGCGCGCGGGCCGAGAAGAAGGACTCGCCCGCCGGCGAAGTCAAGGCCCTCGAGCAGTTGCGTCCGTTGCTGGCGGAGTGACGCCGGTTCGGTGGTGACGTGGCCCGGTCCCCGGGATCCGGGGAGAGGGCTTGGCCGCTCAAGGCCGCGGCCATGCCACCGGCCCGCGACCATGCCACCCGACGAGTGAGAACAACCGGGGCGTCAGGATTCTCTTGCCACGCAACGGGGCGGGGCAAGCGGGTGGGGTTCTCAGACGAGTTCCCGGCGGATCGGCAGGATGATGTCGAAGCGGGCCCCGCTGCCGGGGACATTGGACGCCGTGATCGTCCCGCGCATCTCGCCGACCAGCCCGTGGACGACGGCCAGGCCCATGCCGGCGTTGCGGCCGGTCCCGCAGCCGAGTTCGCCCTTGGTGGTGAAGAAGGGCTCGAAGACACGTTCCATGTACCGCGGGTCGATACCGGGCCCGGTGTCGGTGACCGTAAGGCAGACGCTGTTCTCGTCGCGGCGGGCGAGGGTGATCGTGAGGGTCCCGCCGCTGGGCATGGCCTCGCGGGCGTTGTCCACGACGTTGTGGAGGATGACGAGCATCTGGTCACGCCGCACGGGCACGGTCGGCAGGACCTGCCAGTTCACCACCAGTTGAATATGGTGGTGGGCGAGATTGGCCTCCTCTTCGTCGCAGAAGTACAGCACGACTTCCGCGAAGTCGGCCAGGTCGCCCTCGAGGTGATCGGCCTGGGCAAACGTCAGCAACTGCCGGGTGATGTGCGCCGCGCGCCCGACCGCGTCGGCGGTGCGTTGGAGTGCCCGCCGCATCGCGGACGTCGTGTTCATGTGGATCGCGTACTCGACGCTGGTGGCGATGCAGCACAGGAGGTTGTTGTAGTGGTGGGCGATGCCGCGGGCCAGGCTGCCGAGCGAGGCGAGGCGCTCGCGTTCCTTCAGGGTGCGGCGCAGGCGCATGCGCTCGGTGATGTCGCGGAACCACAGCGAGATGCCGCGCAGCGTGCCGTCGGCCTCGAGCACGGGCATGAACCAGACGGCGAACTCCAGCGGGTCGCTCTCCGTGCCGCCCAGCCGCGTGCGGTACTCGACCGGCTCGAGCGTGGTGCGGACGGTTTCGAGCGACTCCTCGACGGCCTGGCGGTCGGACTCGGGAAACAGGGCGCTGACCGGCCCGCCGAGCGGTCGTCCGCCGGCGCGGAACAGCTTCGTCGCGGCCGGGTTCCCGGCGACCACGTCGCCGTCGGCCTGGCACGCGATGATGGCGAACCCCGCGCCCAGGAAGAGGCTCTCCAGGTACGCGGGATCGAGCCGTCCCGGGGTGGTGGATGGGCTAGCGGTGCTGGGCCACATGGTTCACGTCCGCGCGGAGAAAAACGTACGAGTCCGTCCGCTGCTCCTGGTCCTCGCAAGTCAGAAAGGCCCCGCCGACCAGGCCGTACGTGTCGGCCTGCTCGCCGGGGGCCACCATCAGAAACTGCCCCGGCGCAAGGTCCAGGGCGAAGCCGGCGGCCCCGAAGGCCCGCCCGCCGTACTGCGGCACCTGGGCCAGTCCCGCCTCGCTGCGGACCCACCGCCACCCCTCGAGCCGCTGCCGCACTTCGGGCACGACCACCAGGCGGACGGTCTCGGGATGCTCCAGGTTCAGCTCGTAGTGGACGCGCAGGACGTTGCGGCTGTGGGGCCAGGTTTCGCCGGTGAGCACGCCGTCGTCGGCCACGAAGAACAGCGTCTGCTCGCGGGGCCGCGTGTCGAGTTCGAGGGCCAACGGATAGCCCGCCGGCACGCGCACCGGATCGAGCGCCGCCGCCTGGGCCCCGTCAATCGCGTCCAGGGCCGTCTTTACCGCGCTCCAGGCGGAGGCCGCCCCGACCCCGATCCGCAAGCCGTTGCGGGCCAGGCGCTCCCCCAGGGCCGCGTCCACGACGTCTTCGCGCAGGTGGTTCCACACGGGTTGGGCCTGGCCCCGCGCCGCCCGCGGCACGCGCACGTGCAGCACGTTCAGGACGACGTCCAGCCGCTGCACCGCGGGCGCGGCCCCATAGGTGTCGGGCCCGGTCGGCACGAGCGCGAGCGGGGGGTCGGCGGGCGCCGGGGGCGCCGCGGCCCGCGCCGGCGGCGGAACCGGGTTCCACAGCGCCACCGTAGCGGGATCACAGCCGACCGCGGCGACCAGGATGAGGACGAGCGGAACCCCGCGTACCCCGAGCCTCTTTCCCCGCGTCGCACGATGCCAGCCGTCCAACGTCATCAGGCCTGCCAGACTCAGGGGGGCGTCGTGAGGGCGCCCGGCGCGACTCGAATACGGCCGTAGCGACCGACGCTACACTCGCCCAATATATAGTTTAGCGGCTGAAGCCACGGTTTACCACTGGGCCTCCTCGAACGCGCCCAGGCTCGGCTTGGCCTTGCGCCCCATCTCCTTCACGAGCACCGCGGCCAACGACATGTCGCCCGGCGTCGTCACCTTCACATTGCGCTGGTCGGTGGGCACGATGCTGACGGGGTGCCCCAACCGCTCCACGAGCTGGGCGTCGTCGGTCGGCTGGAAGTCCGCCGGCATTTCCGTGTAAGCCTGCCGCAGGAGCTCCTTCTTGAACACTTGCGGCGTCTGGGCCTCGTAGAGGCCCGCGCGCGGGACGGTCGCGTCGATGACGCCCGCCCCGCTGACACGTTTGATGGTCCCGGTGAGCGGCGCGGCCAGGATCGCGGCGCCGCACTTGGTCGCCTCGGCAAAGACCTGGTCGATCCAGGATTCGAGCACGCACGGGCGAACGGCGTCGTGGACACAAACAAGGTCGGCCGCGTCATCGACGGCCGCCAGAGCGTTGCGCACCGACTCCCACCGTTGCGCGCCGCCTTTCACGAGCTTCAGGCCCATAATCATGATGTTGGCGGCGTACTTCTCGCGGACGACGTCGTAGTCGTCCGGTGCGACGGTCAGGATGCTCTGGCACACGTCGTCGCGGTTGATGAACAGCTCCAGCGCGCGAATGAAGATCGGGCGGTTGTCCAGCAACGCGAACGGCTTCTTCACCTTCCCGCCGAAGCGCTCCCCCGCGCCGGCCGCCGGCAAGATCACCGCTACCTTGGCCATGGTGTGCTCCTGCGCGGCCGCGGCGGGCCGCGTCGTTCCGGGCCGTACGATGCCGCCGCCGTCGGCCCGGGTCAAGCCGGCCGCCGGTTCATACCCCCGGCGCGCGGCCGAAGCTATACTACGACCCGCTAACAGAACCCACCACGCAAGTGGTGGGCCGTGTGGCCCCGCACTGGCGTGCGGGATACTGGCCGGCCGTGTCCCCGCACTCGCGTGCGGGGTTCTGATGAGCTGCAGCCCCCGCGCACGCGTGCGGGGTTCTGAGCGGCGCTGTGACAGCCCCGGCGGGACCTCAGGAGCCGACGATGCCGCGCGGCACGACCCCCTGCTTACCTCTCGGCGGCGTTCCACGCCGGGCCGCGTGCGGAGCGCGCGGCCGCAACGACAGGTCGCGGCACACTCCGGCCGCGGGGCGGCGTGCCGCGTGCCGCCTGGCGATCGGGGTCACGGCCCTGGTGCTGTTGAGCGGCTGCGAAGGCTGGGGTCGCAAGGGGCCGCCGCCCGAGCCCCCGCCGGCGCCGCGCTCGGCGCGTCTGAACGACCCGTTGTGGGCGGGGACGGTCGGGGCGGAGACCATTCCGGCCAACGTGCAGGTGCAGCCGTTGCGCGGCTTCGGCCTGGTGGTCGGGTTGAACGGTCGCGGCAGCAGCGATTGCCCCAGCGTGATCCGGGAGTACCTGGTCGAGAACCTCAGCAAGGAGATGGGCCCGCAGGGCTCGCCGCAGCGCCGACGCGCCCCGTCCCCGGGCGAGCTGATCGACTCGCTCGACACGGCGGTGGTGGAAGTGACGGGGGTGGTGCCGCCCGGAGCGCGCAAGGGCCTGCGGTTCGACTTGCAGGTCAGCGCGCTGGCGGGCACTTCGACGCAATCCCTGGAAGGGGGGCTGCTGTTGCCGACGGCGATGCGGTACTTCGACCGGGCCGCCAGCGGGCAGGG
>CAYWYJ010000025.1:0-38684 GCA_964462635.1 uncultured Planctomycetales bacterium | reverse complement strand
CTCGCTTCTCTAGCCCATGTAGATCCAGGTTTCAGGATAGCCTCTTGTCACCTGACACTTGTTACCTGTCACTTGTTCCCCCCGCACGGGTCGCTACTCCGCGGCCAGCCCGTGGCCGGCTGGATACGCCGGCGCCACGTCCTGCGGCGCCCGCAGTCGCCGCGCGGGAATCAACCACGTCACGGGCACGCTCCAGCGCCCGCCGAAAGTCAGCAGCGTGGCCAGCAGAATCCGCAGGTCGAGCCCGAGCGACAGGTGCCGCACGTACAACATGTCGTAGTGGATCCACTGGTGAAAATCGCCCGCCGCCCGCTCGTGCCGGCAGATTTGCCACAACCCGGTGATCCCCGGCCGCACCGACAGCCGCGCCCGCCGCCACGGCACGCAGATCTGGTTCTCCCGGAACGGCGACGGCCGCGGCCCGATCAGGCTCATTTGCCCGGCCGCCACATTGATGAGCTGCGGCAGTTCGTCCAGGTTGGTGTGACGCAGCCAATAGCCCAGGCGCGTGATCCGCGGGTCGTGACGCAGCTTGAACTGCGGCCCGTCCACCTCGTTCTGACGATACAGGGCCCGCTGCTGGCGATGGGCGTCGTGTACCATCGTGCGGAACTTCCAGCACCGGAACGGCCGCCCGCCACGACCCTCGCGGATGTGCCCAAACAGGATCGGACCGCGCGAGGTGAGCTTGACGGCGAGCGCCGTCGCCGCGAGCAACGGCGACAGTGCGAGCAGGGCGAGCGCCGCCACCGTCGCTTCCAGAATCGGCTTGATTAGGGCGTAGCCGCGGCTGGGACGAGCGGCGGGGCGCCGCGGGGCGGACACCACCTTAAAACCTTCGGCGGAAGTCGAGTCGGCCGCGGTGCCCCGCTCACACGGGAGGTTCGCCGTCGAAGTCGCGGATTGCGCTGCCCCATCCGGGGCGAGCACACACTGCCGATGCACAGCTCCGTCCGGAACCATCGTCCCCGGTCCAATCACGCACTGGACCACCACGGCGCCGCGCCCGACGCGGCTGCCCACCCCGAGTACAGTCGGACCGACGATAACGGCGTCCTCGGCCACGCAGGCGTCGTCCTGGAGGACCACAGGGCCGTACAGCCTGGCCGCGGGATGCACGGAAGCGCGCGGACCGTACCAGACCCCACCCGAACGACCGTCCTCAGGAACGGATCGAGCCGCATCGTCGACGCGCAGGGCCCGCGAGTTCAGCCTCAGCAGGCCCGTTTCTTGCGTCAGGTCCACCGCGTCCCCTTCCGAGGCAATGTCCCGACTGACCACACCCGCCGCCGTCAGCCGCTGCCGCAGCATGGCCAAGTCGGTGATATTCGCGCCGTTGGCCTGCCGCAGGACGCTGACGGAAACCAGCGACGCCACCACCGCTTCCGTGCGGTGCCACGTGACACCCGCGTAGTAGCGCTGCACGCAGCGCACGCGCTGGGCTTCGTCAACGTGGACGATCTCCTGGGCCCCGCCGCCGGTCGCCGCCGACAGCACGAGGTGCCCGGCCGCCCGGGCCCGCCGCACCTCCGCCACCAGCCGCCGCAACTCGTGCCATTCGGTCGGCAGCCGCCGCAAGTCGAGCAGGAGCCACTGGTCCGCGGGCTCGAAACATTCCAGGAGCGGGGCCAGCCGCCCGAGGGGCGCGATCCGCTCGATCGGTTGGAGCGCGGCCCGTTCGGCGGCCGGCCGCGCCTCGGCCGCAGCGTGCGTCAAGAGGGTCCACGGCTCGTCGCTGACGACAGCGACACCGGCCTGGAGCCACTCCAGCACGCGGCCGGCGCCCAGCGGCATTTCCAGGGCCGCCGCCGGCCGCGCACCGCCCGCCAGGTAAGTCGGCGGGGCATCGATCAAGATCGGGTAGATGGTCATGCCGACGGGGACGGTGATTCGCGGACATCCAAGGCCGCGGCGGCGGCGGGGCCACTCGTGCCGTAAACGCCATAGTAATAGTGCCCCCCGCGCGGGCGCGAGCCAACGTAGACGGTGCCCAGGAGTCGGCCGCCCGACACGCCGACCGCCGCCATCGCCTCTATCACGTCGGGCCGCTGGCAGTGGCCCTCGCGGACCACCATGACCGTGCCGTCCACCTGCCGGGCGAGGATGCGGGCGTCGGCGACGGACAGGATCGGCGGCGCGTCCAGCACCACGAAGTCAAAACGCTCGCGCCATCTTTTCAGACTCGCGGAGAAGACCCCATTTGCCAGCAATTCGGAGTCCTGTTCCGCGGCCAAGCTCCCCGCCGGCAGCACGTGCAGCCCCGGCACGCCGTTGCCGCGCAGGGCGTCTTCGTCCCGCACCGTCCGCGTCAGCACGCCGACCAGTCCGGGCTCCGACTGGATCCCGATGCGGGCGGCGACCGACGGGTTTCGCAAGTCCGCATCAACGAGCAGGACGCGCTTGCCGCACTGCGCCAAGCTCTTGGCCAACAGCACGGCCACGGTCGTCTTGCCGGCCTGGGCCCCCGCGCTGGTCACGACCACGGCGGCGCCGCGAACCCCCGCGAGGCGTTCGAGCAACGCGGTGCGCACCATGCGCATGAGCTCGACCTGGACGGCTTCCTCGTGCGGGGTGGCAAGTCGAGTGTCGCGCAGAAGAGCTAGGTAACCCAGGAACGGGGCCTCCGCGGACCCCGGCACGTCCGCCGCCCCGCGGACCGCCGGATCGCGCAACGCCCGCAGGTAACACACGCCGGCCGCGACGCCCGCAGCGGTGGCTGCGGCCAGCGCGGTCAGCATCAGCCGACGACCGGCGTTGTAGGGTTGCGACGGGGCGATCGCATCCGACTGCCGCCGAATGGCGATGGGCACCTGCCGCTCCAGATCGCGTTGCATGATCCGCGTGCGCACCGCCTCGTAGGCGTCGCGCTTGTGCCGCAGCGTGTCGTTCTCCTTGGTCAGCGTCTGCACCACCTCGGCCGTGCGGCGCACCTCCTCCCCCGCCGCATCGATGTCCTTCGTCAGCAACGTCTCCTGATAGCGCAGCTTCTCGAGCTGCGCCGACAGGGCCTCGCGCGGGTCCACCGACGCGGCCATCGCCCCGTCGGGGGAGAGGGTGCCGCTGGCCACCGCGGCCCAGCGCTGCTCGAGCTGGGCTTCGCGTTGCCGCACCAACCGCTCGGCCAGCTCGGCATTCGCCCGCAGCTCGACCATCTCCGGGTTCGCCTCGCCCAACCGGCTCTGCTTCAATTCCACCACGTGCCGCGCCTGTTCCGCCGCCAGCGACAGCCGCCGCCACTCAGCGTCAATGTCGAACGGCGGCGGCGGGTTCGTGCGCGCGGCCGTCGGCGACGAACCGGCCGACTCGCCCGCCTCGGGCGGCTGGGCGGCGGCCTGCCCCCGCTCGAGTTGCCACAGCGTCAGGGCCGCCTCACGGCGCATCGACTGCCGCTGGGCCTCCAGGTCTTCGAGTCGTGCCCGGCGGGCCGACAGAAGCTGCTCCGGGTCGCCGGTGCCCAACGTCTTGCGGAGCTGGCTGATGGTGGCCTCGCGGCCTTCGATTTCGCCCCGCAACGACTTGCATTCCTTGTCCAGGGCCTCCCCGAGGAAACGGTCCGTCTGCTGCAAGCTCTCGCCCACCACGCGGAGGTAAGCGTCCACGACGGCGTTGGCCAGCAGGGCCGCCTCGCTCGCCCGCCCGGCCGCCACCTTCACGTCGATCACCTGCGTGTCGCGCCGCGGTCCGACCGAGAGCGCCTGGGCCAGGCGTTCCAGCGGGGGCAGGGGCGTCCCCAGCGCCACCGGCTCCGGCTCGCGGTACCACTGCGTCTTCTGCACGTCGGCCCGATCGAGCACGCGGTTGAGCACTTCGGTGCTGCGCAGAATCGCCACCTGCGTGTTCAAGTACTGCCGGTACAGCGGAATCAGCCCGTTGTCCTCGGTCTTGAACACCAGCCGCGGGATGACCGGCGACACCTCAACGACCGCGCCCGCGCGATACTCGGGAACGACCAGACGCCACGTGACCACACCCGCCGGCACGCCCAGCAGCACCACCAGCACGACGAACGTCCAGCGGTACCGCCACAGTGCACTCCACGTGAAACGCCCCGCCGTCGGGCGCGGGCCGAACTCGGCCGGGGCCTCGACGGCGTCGTACGTCACGACGGCCGACGGGGAGCGCGCGGCACGGACGACCGGCACGAGCGTGTCCGCGGAAGCGTCCGCCCGCGGCGGCAACGGCTGCTCTTCTTGCGACATGGCAACGATCTCCAGCGCTGGCACTGACCTGAGCTCCCCCCTTCGCTTGCGTGGCCGCGGAGCACGCGGCCACCCCGCGATTACGGTTGCAGGGCCACGGCTACGCCGACGGCAGACTGACGATGCCGGCTTGGGAGTTCACCCGCGCGCCGACGGTCGCGGGTCGGTGACTCGCGGCGGAACGTCCGCCGACCGCTTCCCGCCCGCGGCGCCACGTCCGGCGCCACGCCCCCTGGACACCCGCCGACATCCCGGGGGCCGTACCGGTTTCCCGGACGATGACGGTGCCATGCACCTGGTCGCCGCGGCCGACCGTGCCGCCGTGCCCGATGACACAAGCATCGACCAGTGCCTGGGCCCCGACGCGCCAACCGTTCCACAGCACCGACTCGCAGATGACCGCGCCGGCCTCGACCGTTCCGCCATCGCCCAGCACGGTGGGACCGACGACGAGGGCGTCCGGGCCGACACGGGTGCGCGGCCCGATCAGGACCGGCCCCAGCAGCCGCGCCGTTTCGGCCACTTCGGCCGTCTCATGGACTTCGCACGTCCCGACCCGGCGATACCCAGGCGCGGGGGCCGCGCGCAGCCGCCGACCCAGCACCCACGCATTCAGCGCGCGGTAGCGATCGAGGTCCGTCGGGCGCGGCCCGGGTCGCGCCACCCGGTACACCATCGTGACCACGCCCCGCTCGTGCAGCCGCGGCAGCAGAACCTCTTTGAAATCCTGGTAGCCCGTCGCCGGGATGCATTCAAGCACCGTCCGCTCAACCACGTACGGGCCCACCGGGGCCAGCACGGCCGGCCCGTCCAACGTCGCCGCGCGGTCTTCCGTCGCGACCACGGTCAGCGAGACCCCGCTTTCGACGTGCGCAGCCACCAGGGGGCGCGGGTCACCATCCGGCCAGGCCGTGCCCTCGGCCACCAGCACCCGCTCCGCCCCGATCGCCAAGGCGGCGTCCCGCACGCACCCGGCCGGGCCGCGCGGCGTCCAATCCTCGTAGTATTCCACGTCCAGCCCCAGGGCCCGGCCGTCCCCAATCGCGCGCCGCACGGCCCGGGAGCCGCTGTTGGCACAAACGACCACCCGCCGCAGACCGGCCTGACGCAGCCAGCGCAGCGCCCCACAGATGAGCGGCTCGCGCAGTACAGGCAGCAGCGGTCGCGGGCCCTGACGGTCGAGCCCGGACTCGTCCCAGTCGTGCACCCCGGCCAGTACGATTCCGATCGTGTGTTCCACCGACTATCCCTCCACAAAGCTCAGGCCCCGGGCGCCGTGCTGCCAGGCTCCCAGCGGATTCGTGTCGCGAGGTCCAAGCGTCCTTCGTACGCGCACCGTCCCACGACGGTCAGGCTGGCGCTCTTCCGGTGATAGCCGCGGCTGACCCAGCCCCCGATCGGCTGCTCGCTGCCGTGCAACACGTTCAAGTCCAGTCGGCGGTCGAACACCAGCTCGACGCGCGTGGCCCCCACTTCGATCAGCAGTCTTTGGCCCGAATGCTCCACCAGTCGCGCCGACTCGGCCAGATGGAAGCACGCCGCGGCGCCGTGCCGGCCCCGCCCGATGAGCTCGTCGGTCACCCGCAGCTCCCGCCGCTCACCATCCAGTTCCAGCGCACGTCGATGAACGACCGGGTCGGCCAGCCGGCGATAGCCGTCGTGTTCGCCCACGACGCGCCCGCCGTTGGCGGTCGGCGTCCACTCGCGACAGTGCGCCTGGGCCCGTTCACCCCACAGGAACGGCCCCAACATGACGGACTGGTCCATTTCATCCACGACGACGGTGTTGTGGGCCCGCGTGCTGCGGAAGTAGTTGCGCCACGCCGGATACGTGAAGTAGTCGTACGTGCCGGGGTCCACCAGCACATCCGCCCCTCCGACGCGCAGCGCGAAACTCAGCGCGTCGGCGTGACCGTGGGCCGCCAACGCCCCCATCCCCAGCGGGCCGCAGTCAAACACCACGCTGACGGCCTCGGGCTGGTCAACACGCCCCCCTTGCAGCAGGTAGTAGCCCGACTCGGGGAACGCCCGCGATTCCAAAACGCGGCCGGACGGCGGGGACGCCAGCGCCTGGTAGCGGGCCGCCGAGGACGGCCCCAGCAGCCACGCGGGGGCCTCGGGCATCGGCCCGGCCCCAGGCTTCAGCGTGCCGTCATCCAGAAGGATCGCGGCGGTGGCCAGCCACGGCCGCACGTCGTGCGGCCCCGCATCCACGTCCAGGACGTAGCCGTCGTCGCAGTCCCCGAACAGCGGATACGGCCCGCCCTCTCCCAGCGCCGCCACAAAGGCGCACATGCGCCGCAGTCTTTCCCAATACGCCGGCGGGAAGTCGTCCCCGCTCCGCCGGGCCAGAATGCCCGCCAGCAGGAAGAACTGCAGCACGAAGAACTGGTACCCCAGGGCCTGCTCGCGCGAGCCGCCGTCGGGATACGTCTGGGCTTCGATTTCCGCGCAGAGGATTCGCCGGCTGGCGGCCCGCCAGCGCGGCGCGTCGTCGAGGTCGGCGAAGTACGTGCTGCCGATGTACACGCCGGCCGCCTCGCCGATGCGGTGGTTGTTGGCGGATGAACCGCCGGAGTACTTCCGCGAAATCTCCCACAAGTGCAGATACGCGGCGCTCATCAGCCGCTCGTGCAGCGCAGAGTCCACCACGCGCGCCGTGCGGACCAGGTCCAGCGCCCAGACCCAGTTGATCAGCCGTACCGCCAGCTCCAGCGGGCTCCGCCAGTTCATCCCCGTGCCGAAGGGACACTGATCGAGCCACTGCCGCCACTGTTCGGCGACGGCCCGCGCGTACGCGACGTCGCCGGTGGCCCGATAGGCCCGCGCCAGGACCACCAGGTGGTGGTGCCGGTTCGGCTCCCAGACGAACTTCGCGTCGCCCGTCACGCGGAAGTCGCGGTAGTCGATGAAGCCGGCGTATTGCCGCGGCGCCGCCACGCCGTGCTTCGCGTCCCGGTTCCAGTCAATCGGATCACCCAGCCACAGATCATCCACGTCAAACACCCGATGTCGTCCGTTGGCCAGGCGCTGCGCCCGCGCCGCGAGACCCCGCGCCCAAGCCCGCTCGGCCGCTGTCGCCGACCCGTTGCCCCAGCGCCCGACCGGCAAGTCCGCGGGCACCAACCTCGTCTCGGTCTGTTCGCTCGTCAGTTGGCGCACTTTCCGGTGTGCCCGCCGAACGCGCAGCGGCCGCAGCGCCGGGTCCACCACGTCGCGCAGTGTCGCGCGCACGCGCCCGGCGGCTTCGCCGGGCGTCATCGCGCGCAGGCGCCGTGCATACCACGCTAGCGATTGCACGGCTTGCTCCCTGCCGAAGCTGGCTCGGCGGGCTGGTCCGCACCCCGCGCCGCCCGCCGCCACATCAGCCCAATCCCCAGCGCCGCCACGCCGATGCCAACGATGGCGGCTTGGCGCCAACCGAACCCGGGCGTGCCGACCGCGCCCCGCACGTCCGCCACGATGGCCAGTCCGAACAGGACCGTACCGGCCACGCCGATCACGTCCGCTCGCAGCAGCGCCCCGCTCAGGATCATCAGGCCGCCACCCACCAGCGCGAGGGCTTGGAGCCAGCCCACACCCGCGCTGCCGTGGACTCCCCATCGGTCCACCGAGGTTCCCAGCAGCGTCAGCAGCGCTCCGCCGACCATTACCAGCGACCCCGGCCGCAGCCGCGTCCGCGTCCCGGCTTCCTGGGCCTGAATGGGGTCGCCCAGCGCCGTGTCGGCACAGGCCAGGCACAGCCGGCGTTCCACCGGTCGCCCAGCGCGGTACCCCGCCAGGATGTACACGCGGGGCGGCCCGCCGCACGCCTCGCAACGCGCCGGCAAGGACAACCCGGCGAACGTTGGGGCCGCCGGGACCACGGTCACGCTGCTCGGCGCCGCTTCTCCGTTCACGGGCACTGGCACCTGGTGGGCCCCCGCCCCCGTCCGTATTGGCAAAGCTCCGCTCTCGTCGCCTACGGTTCGGATTTCCCGTAAAAGGCGAACGGCAAAGGTTTTGCGATTCAGCACGGCGATCCCGCCGTGCCGGCCACCGACCGCTAGTCGATGGCCTCGAGCAGGCTGCCGTCGATTTCCACGACGGCCGACTGCCCCAGGATCGTCACCGCGACGTACAGCCGACTGGCCCGTCGCCGGCGGACCACGACGCCCTCGATGCCCCGCAGGCTGCCGCTTACGACGCGACACCGCCGGCCGGCCACCAGCGCCGGGTACAACTCCGCGGTCTCGTCGCTCTCGACGAGCCGCTGCACTTGTCGTAGCTCGGTTCGCAGACCTTGCTGATCGTGAACGCGGAGAATCTTGCTCACCCGCCGCGTCTGCCACGCCGCGTCACACGCCCCCGCGTCCCCGCACAGGAAGACGTACCCCGGGAACAGCGGCAGCTCGACCGTCAGACGGCGACCGCCGTAGACCCGCGGCCGACGAACCAGCGGCAGATAATGGGCCACGCCTTGCCGGGCCAGCGCGCCGGCGACCACCTTCTCATTGCGGGCGTGAGTTTGCAGCACCCACCAGCGGCCGATGGCGTGCTCGATCCCCGCGTCGGCCCACACGCACGCGGGCCCACGTTCATCGGGCGTCACTGTTCTCGTACAAGCCACAGGCAACGTCACGACGGTCTCGCTTCTGCGTCAGGTGCGTCAACCAGCTTGCATGAGCGGCGGTGCCCCTCGGCGCCGCTCGCCTGCTCATGCGGCCCCACGGCCCTTTCGTCACCCTGACCACAGACTCTAGGTCACCGCCGCCGGTTAGCCAGTTGGGAAAAGCTCCCCGCGCGATTAGGGGTTCTCCTGACGCGATAACTCGGTGAGGAGTTGGGTCAGCCCCTCGACATCGCGTACCCCCAGCATCTTGTTCAGGCGCGAGCGGTACAGCGTAATCGTCTTGTGCAGAACCCCCAGCTCGTCGGCGATTTCCCGGCTGGTCCGGCCCGCCACCAGAAGGCCGAGGACCTCGCGCTCGCGCGGGGTCAGGCGACTCAGCCGCCGCCGCACCTCGTCGGCCTCAATCAGGGTCGAGCCCGCGGGTCGCGCCTGACCGAGCGCCTGCTCGATGGACCGCAGGAGGTCGGCGTCGTGAAAGGGTTTGTGCAGGAACGCCACGGCGCCCTGCCGCAGCGCCTCGGCCTGCGCGCGCGGGTCGGCGTCGGCGCTGATGACGATGGTAGGTAACGTCCGCCCCCGCGCCGCCAGCACGCGCTGGAGCTCCAGCCCCCCCATCCCCGGCAGGCGGACGTCCAGCACCAGGCAGGCCGGGCCCGACGCCGGGCCGGCTTCCAGGAACGACTCGGCGGTGCCAAACGTGCGGACCGCCCAGCCCGCGGACTCGGCCAGCCAGCGCAGCGAGCGTTGCATCGCGTCGTCGTCGTCAACTACGTAGATAGTGCCCGCGGGAGCTGCCATACTCAACCTCTCGGCCCGCCCGCGTGACCGGCCTACGCCCGTACGGATCATGGCAGAATCCCGACGCCGCGAAAATCAGGGTTTGCCATTAGCCCCGGTAGCAAAATCCCCAATCGTCGGCGCGCGCAAAGCGATCCGCACCAGCTCCGCCACCGTGCGCACCCGCAGCTTCTTCAGCAGCCGCGAGCGGTACACTTCGACGGTCTTCTCGCTCAAGCCGAGTCGCGCGGCGATCTGCTTGTTGGCCAGCCCCTCCGCCAGCCCGAACATGACCTGCGCTTCACGCCGCGAAAGCTGATTGAGCCGCTCGGCCAGCGCGGCGGCGTCGCGCCGCTCGTGATGGACCTGCCGGGCCCGGGCCACGGCTTCCTGAATCCGCTCCAGCAGCGCCTGGTCGCTGAAGGGCTTCTGCACGAAGTCCACCGCCCCGGCCCGCATGGCCCGCACCGCGGCCGGGACCTCCCCGTAGGCCGTAATCATGATGGTCGGCACCGCCAGGCCCCGCGCCGCCAGTTGCTCCTGGAGCTCCAGTCCGCTCATGTCCGGCATGCGCAGGTCCAGCACCAGGCAGCCCGGCCGCGCCGCGTCGAACGCGTCCAGGAACTCCCGGGCACTGGCCAACGGCCGCGCCTGGAGCCCGACCGACGCCACCAACCACTCGAGCGAGCGGCGCACCGCCGCGTCATCGTCCACGATGTACACGATCGGCGGCGCGTCGGTCATGGCGGCTCGGCCTCCGCGGGCAACGTGAAGTGCAACGCCGCCCCGCCCCCGCGCGGCGACTCGACCCATATGCGGCCGCCGTGCGACTGCACAATGGTGCGGCAGATGGCCAGTCCCACGCCCATCCCGTTGGGCTTGGTGGTATGGAAAGGCTCGAAGACGCGCTCGCGCTGTTCGCTGGGCAGCCCCGGCCCGCCGTCCTCCACCACGACTTCGACAAACCCCGCGGCATCGTGCCGGGTGCGGACCCGCAGGCGCCGGCGCCGGGCGGGCACGCCCTCCAGGGCCTCGACCGCGTTGCGCAGCAAGTTCAGCAGTACTTGTTCAATTTGCACCCGATCGGCCGCCACGGGCAGTCGCCGCTCGGCCAGGTGCGGCTCGACGCGCAGCCCGGCGCGGCGCAGGTCCGGTTCGGCCAGCCGCAGCGCTTCGCGCACCAGGGTGTTGGCGTCGACCGGCGTGAGCCGGGGCCGGTGACGGCAGACCAGCCCGCGCACCATGTGGACGATCTGGCCCGCCCGCGCGGCCTCCTGGGCAATGTTCCGTAGCGCAAACCCCAAGTTGCAGCCGTTGGTGTCCTCCGGGCACAGCCGCCGCAGCCCCCCCTGGGCGAAGTTCTGGATCGCGGCCAGCGGTTGGTTGATCTCGTGCGCCAGCATGGCGGTCATCTGCCCGACGGTGTGAACGCGGGCGACCTGGGCCAGCTCGTTGGTGCGCTGCCGCAGCTCCTCCTCCGTGCGCCGGTGGTCGGTGATGTCCAGCACCGTGCCGACCAGCCCCTCTGGTTGTCCGCGGTCGCCCGCCAGCGGACGGGTGCGCACGATCACCCACCGGCACTCGCCGGCCGGCGTCACCACCCGCACCTCGCGCTGAAATGGCAGCGCGGCCCGCCGGGCCGCGGTGAACTCCGTCACGAAGGCCCGTCGGTCCGCCGGGTGCAGGCACCGCGTCCAACGATGGCGCAGCGTCTCGGCCTGCAAGCCGCAAATCGAGCGCAGGTAGTCGTTCACGAACACCCACCGCCCGCGCCGGTCCGTCTCGAAAATCCCCACCGGGGCAACCGCGCACACCAGGCGCAGCCGCTGCTCGCTGCGACGCAGCGCCGCTTCGGCCGACCGCCGCTCGCGCACCTCGCGTTTCAGCCGGAGGTTGGCGGTCGCCAGGGCCGCGGTGCGCTGCGCGACGCGCTGCTCCAGGTCGTCGCGCGCCGCCGCCAGCGCGGCCTCGGCCGCCCGCTGCTCGGTCACGTCGATCCCCGTCCCGATCACGTGCGTCACCCGACCGTCGGCGTCGGTCAAAGCGGTGTTGGACCACGCGATTCGCACGCGGCGACCGTCTTTGGTCCGCCAGTGGTTCTCCCAGTGGTTCGGAAACTGCCCCGCCCGCAGCCGCTCAAAAACCGCCCGGACCCCGGGCATCTCGCGCGGCACGAGGAACAGCCGCCAGAACCGCCGCCCGCGCACCTCCGCCGCCCGGTACCCCGTCACCGCCTCACATTGTCGGTTGAACAGGACGATGCGGCCCGCGCGGTCCAGCACGACGACCAGGGCACCGACCGTCTCCAGGACCGCGTGAAGGAACGCGGGCGGATCGGCCAGACGCTCCGCCGGGGACGTCGCCGACACACCGCGCTGTCTGACTGTGGCCACCCGCAAGAGCGCGCGCCTCCGACGTCCTGGGCCTCATTCCATCGTGGGCAACGCGCTCGCGCTGCCGCCTCCGACCCGTGTCGAATCCACGCCGATGCTAGGCGCGCCACCGCCCCCCGGCAACTCGCGGCGTCCACCGCACGCGACCGTCCGATAGTCGGCGCGGGCGCTGCGCCCCGGCGCGGAAACGGCACCGCGCCCCCACCCCGCGCTCCGTAGGCGGCTCAGTGTTCCCCCAACGCATTCGTCTCAAGACCTACCCGCCACAGCGGCGATGACTTCTCGACGCGCAGCGGCGCGTGGAATAGCGCCTCGGTGTGCGCCGCCGGCACAACCAGCACGGTGTCCCCCCCCGCCACGTGCGCACCGAGTTCCGCATCGGTCCACGGCGGTCGATCACGCTCCGTGAGGCAGGTCCGCCCGCAGTACACCCGCACGCCGGTCGGGCCGCCGCGCAATAGGTACGTGACGGCTATCGGATACGCGGTGGTGGAGTCCCCGATGATCCAACCATCCGTCCCGGCCCATTGGATGGCGTCGCGGGCCAGCCGGGGGGCCGAGTCGTCCAGGAACCGCCACGGCCGAAAGAAGCTGGAATATTCGTTGCGATAGGGAATGTCGCGCAGCCGCTCGCGCATCCAGCCCCGTTGTTGAACCACAACGGGAAAGACCAGGTACACGACGAGCGGCAGCAGGGCGTTGAGTACGAGCGCCACCGCCACGCGCCGCCGGGCCGGTGCGTCGGCCCAGCGTCGCAGCAGCCAGCCCGCGCCCAAACCGAACCACAGCGCCGTGAGGGCACACACCGGGACGAAGTACGTGTACAGGTCGGCGATGGGGTAGCGGGCGACAAACGCCAGCACGATTACGGTCTGAATTAACAAGACCACGCGAAATGCCCGCCAGGGCCGCCGCACCGGCCGTAACGCTCCGACCAGTGCCACCAGCCCGGCCGCGGACGGAAAGCAATACCCGAAGCTGAGGACCGCCAGCTTCAACTGGGCCGCCGACAACCGCACGTTCAGCACCTGGTCCTGCCAGCCCGGTTCACCCCCGCCTCCGCCGAACAACGCCGACCGCAGCGTCTCGCCCCACGCGCCCGTGCGGTGCCAATGACTGAGGACCAGCGACCAATAGGGGCTGGCCGTAACCAGCCACAAACCGGCGGCGGCCAGAATCCAAGCCGGCCGGATTCTGCGTCGCGCGACCCGCTCGACCAGCAAGCCGATGTATGTGACCAAGGTCAGCAGCCCGAGCAGGTGGTCCGCGACGTGCAGCCCGTTCACCGCGAACACGGTCACCAACCACGGCGTACGCCCCGTGCGGACATACCGCCACAGCAACACCCACTCCAGCGTCATCAACGCCGCCGCCAGCGTGTAGGTCTCGGTCAAGGCCGCCATCTGCCAATAGGCGTGCGCCAGCGCCAGCGTGGCGGCGGTCAGCCCGCCGGCGACGAGGTTCCGTGTCAGCCGCACGACCAGTCCCGTGACCAGCCCGACGCCGACCGCCCCAAACAAGCCGGACAGCAGGTTCAGCCGCCAGACCGGGTCGCCGAGAGGCACGGCCAGCGCGGCGCGACCCGCCCAGTAGTGCAGCGGGTGCGACAGCGCCAGTCCGAGGGGATGCTCAAGCTGGCCCGTCAGGACGCGGTACTGGTGAATACCGGGGTCCTGCCACTCCACGTCGCGGGCCCCGGTGGCCGCGTACAAGACCAGGGCCGCGACCCCGGCAACCAGGCCGGCCCGGACCGGGGCCCCGCGGCGCCGACCCGCACGCCCCGGACGGTTGACGAGCGCCCGCAAGGGGATTTCCATCGGCTCTTCCTGGACCTTTCCGGCTCGGCGAACGCGCAGCCCAAGAGCGCGGTGCCTTAACAGCCCGCCGTCCGCGCGCCCTCAATGCCCGGCGATCGGCCCCCCGATATACGTGTAGAACTGCCGCTCGTCCAGCGCCCCGGACTGCGGCGCGGTCACCGGATCCCCCCGCGCGTTAAGCAGCAGAAACAACGGCTCGCCCCGGAAATGGTACTTCTGTTCGTATTTCACGCGCAACAGGTCGCCCTCCCGCAGCGCCACCCGGCAGCACACCACCTTGGCCAGCGGCTCCCGCGCCCAGGACTGCCCGAAGATCTCCGTCTCATTGCGCCGATGGACCGGGTCGTCGGGTTCGTAGAGGTACAGGAACACGCGACGGTTGTCGCGGGCCGCCTCGGACAGGGCCCGATCCAGGTCGTTCTCGATCCACGCGATAGGGGGCCCGCTCGTGCTGACCAGGTGGCTCACGACGGCAAACAGACCCAGCAAGACCAGGAAGCCGACCACGCCCCAGGCCGGCGGACCACGCCGCGCCCGCGCCTCCGCCTCGGCCGGTGGCTCCGTGGCCGGACTGGTGCTCATGCGTTTCTCCCGTCGCCAGGGGGCCGGTTCGTCGTCCCGTAATAGAATCTACCGCGGCCCGTGCCCGCCGTAAACGAGCGGCCCGCGCGGGTGGCCCGGCCGGCCGGCCGTCGCTGGCCGCGTGCGATCGGCGGACGTCCCGCAAGACAGCGCCGACCGGAAGACGATAGAATCGTACGGAACGGCAGCGGAGGCCAGTGTGCTCAGGACCTTCACCACGCAGCTCGAGGAACAACGCCGGGTCATCGAGGCGGTCGCCCGCGATCAGGGCCTGGACTTCTTCGACACGATCTTCGAGCTCGTTGATTTTGAGCAGATCAACCAGATCGCGGCCTATGGGGGGTTCCCGCAGCGCTACCCGCACTGGCGCTTCGGGATGGAGTACGAGCGGCTGCGCAAGCAGCACACGTACGGCCTGGGCAAGATCTACGAGATGGTCATCAACAACGACCCGTGCTACGCCTACCTGCTGGCCGACAACGAGCCCGTGGACCAGAAGACGGTCATGGCCCACGTGTACGCCCACTGCGACTTCTTCAAGAACAACATTTGGTTCAGTCAGACCGACCGGAAAATGATGGACGGCATGGCCAACCACGCCACGCGCGTCCACCGCCACATCGACCGCGAGGGCTTCGAACCGGTCGAGATGTTCCTGGATACCTGCCTGACGCTCGAGAACCTGATCGACCCCTATTCGCCGTTCATGAAGCGGCACGAAGTCGTCCGCCGGCCCACGCGCCCCACGCTCCGCGACCAGGTCGAGCGGGCGATCCGCTACCCGGCCAAGCCCTACATGGAACGCTACATCAACCCGCCCGACCGGCTGCGGGCCGAGCGCGAGCGCGAGGAACAGGCCGAGAAGGCCCGCAAGGAAGCGTTTCCCAGTGAGCCGCGCCGCGACGTGCTGGGCTTCCTGCTCCGCCACGCGCCGCTGGAGGACTGGCAGGCCGACCTGCTCGACATCGTGCGCGAGGAGGCCTACTACTTCGCCCCCCAGGGCATGACCAAGATCATGAACGAGGGCTGGGCCACCTTCTGGCACTCGCGCATGATGACCCGTTACCACCTCCGCGCCGACGAGCTCATCACCTACGCCGACCACCACTCCGGCACCCTGGCCACCGGCCCCGGGCGCCTCAATCCCTACAAGGTCGGCGTCGAACTCTTCCGCGACATCGAGGACCGCTGGGACCGCGGCCGCTTCGGCAAAGAGTACGACGAGTGTGAGTCCATCGAGCGCCGGCGGGCCTGGAACACCGGGCTGAAGCAGGGCCGGGCGAAGATCTTCGAGGTCCGCCGCGTCCACAACGACGTGACCTTCATCGACGAGTTCCTCACCCCCGAGTTCGTCGATCGTCACCAGCTCTACCAGTACCGCCGCGACCCCAGCAGCGGCCGCATGGTGGTCGTCAACCGCGATTTCGACACCATCAAGCAGACCCTGCTGTTCATGCTCACCAACCACGGGCAGCCGTACATTTACGTCGTCGACGGCAATTACGCCGACCGCGGCGAGCTGTACCTGGCCCACAAGCACATCGGCGTCGACCTGGACATCAAGTACGCCGGCGAGTGCCTCATCAACCTGCGCCGCCTCTGGCGGCGGCCCGTCCACCTCCAGGCCCGCATCAAGGACGACATGCTCCTGTTCACCTGTGCCGGCGACAACGTGACGCAGCAGAAGATCAAGGACGACCTCCCCAAGCCCGCCCACGACATTCAGAGTATGTAGCGGGTTTCCGCAAACTCCCCTCCTTCCCAGGGAGAGGTTGAGGGCGGGCTGATTCCAACCCCCCTCCCTCCCAGGGAGGGGTTGGGGGAGGGCTGTTCCCAACCCCCCTCCCTCCCAGGGAGGGGTTAGGGGAGGGCTGTTCCCAACCCCCCTCCCTCCCAGGGAGGGGTTGGGGGAGGGTCGGCGTCATCGCCGCCCCCAGCGCGGCTACGGGGAGCATCGGCGTCTCGCCGGTCATGGGGAACCGTGGTCGCCCCGCCGGTCGGGGGGGATACCGGCGCCCCCATCAGGGGAGCATCGGCGTCTCGCCGGTTCATGCCTCACGTCTGCGCGTCGCGCGCGGCAGCGCGTCACGGACCGCACAGATCGGCCCGTCCCGCGCCCCGCGACACGGCCCTTGACCCGAGCCGCGACCGTCAGGAAGCGGTCCCTCGATCCGAGCCGCGCCCGTCCGGAAGCGGTCTTCCACTCGCCGGGCACCGCTCCCTCACGATCGCGGCCCGGTCCGGCCAGGCGCCACGCGGGACTACCTCTACAGCATCGCGGCCAGCCGGGCCTCGAGGCCCGCGCTTTCGGCGGGGTCCAATCCGGCCAATGCGTACAGCAGCCGGTCGATCAGGTCCTGCAACGGCTGGGCCGCGGGCGCCAGGGCCGACCGTTCCGTCCGGGCAATCTCGCCGCGGGCCCGCTCAATGGCGATGATCCGGCGGACCAACTCCACCAGCACGTCCTGCACCGCCAGCGGGAACGGCGGACTGGCGAGGGCCGGTGTCAGCAGATCGAAGGCCGCGTCGAACTTGCCGGTCTCGATCGCGGCCACGGCGACGTCGCGCAAGTAGTCGTCCGCCTCACTCCGCGCGCCAGCGAACACCGGGCACGGTAGATTGTAGATTTGATAGTGACTGACGTGCGCGTTCGTACTGCCCAGCCGGAAGTACCAGTCGGCGAGCTTGCTGTTGAGGATCGCGAGGATCAGCTGAAGGCTGATGGTCGCCTTATGTGCAGGGCAGTAGTTGATCGTGTGGTTGCAGAACTCGTCAACGTCGAGCGGGGCCGCGATGATTCGGCGGAAGTTGTTCTGGGGGCTGGATTCCTGAAGCACGACCCGCGGGTGTCGGTGGTGAAAAGCCTTGGTGTCCGGTGCGGCGTCTTGCAAGAAACGCGACACGTCCAGGTGGAGGTCCTCGCCCTGCGATGCCTCACGGATCAAGTACAGGCAAACAGCGGCGCCGCGGGTCACCAGTCTGCCACCCCGCTCGAGCCCTCGCACTGCGCGATCGAGGAGGTTGCCGGCTCGGCGCTGAATGGTCTCATTGACCTCGCCCTGGAAGAACTCGCAGAACTGGCCCAGACGGGCCATTCTCCCACTGCCCATTATGCGCACGGCGAGGTCCCAATCCGCCTGGGAGCAGCTCACGATGCCGCGGTTGGAGGGATCGTACAGGGGGACATCGTCGGTCCGCAGTTGGAGGCTGGGCGAGCCGGGCTCGATCGTGTTGGCCGGGTGCTGGCGTGCGGTGAACGGGCGGCTTCGCAGCGCAGGCGACGCGGTCTTCACCATCGTGAAGATCGCGGTCGAGAGCTTCGCCTCCGGGAACACCCGCCGGGTCGGGTCGTCTTTCTGCGGGAACGCCTCCACCGACGTGAAGGCACCGGCGTCGAACATCGCCCGGCGCAGGTCGGCGGCCTGGTCGTCGCCAAGCAGCGCCATCGGCACGATGAAGCCGAACCGGCCGCCGCCACGAGTAGGGCAGGCCTGCGTGCCTGCCCCGGTGGCGCGGGCCTCCGTGCCCGCCTGGGCCGGCAGGGACACCGGCCCCACTTCGCTTGCCAGGGCCCCGCCTTCGGCCAGAAGGTCCAGCGACCGGCAAATGAACAGCTTGTAGAGATTGTTCTTGCCGCGCCGGGACGGGCCATAGAGTGGTTCGTTTTCAATGAACGCCTTGAAAGACGACAAGTCGCGGCCCGTTTCGCGTTCCGATAACACGTCGTACGGCGGATTGCCGATGATGGCATCAAAGCCGGCCTCGGCGCGGCGGCCGGTGAGGTCGAAGAACACCTCGGGGAACTCGAGTTCCCAGTGGAATGCCAGGACATCAGAGGCGCGTCCACGACGCAGCGCGCCCGTGAACCATGGCTGGGCGGACAGGCGGCGAAATGCCGGGCCGTCGGCCAGTGCCCCGAGGACGCCGTGGTACTGCTCGGGCGCGACCGCTTCGCCTGGCAGCGCGAAGAACGTCGAGCACCACAGGTCGGCCACGGCGCGGAACATGTCGCACACGGGCTGGAACGTCCGCCGGTAGAGCCGGTCCTTTTCCTTGATCTGGTCCCGTGTCTCGGAGGGCAACGCCCGAATCTGCTTCAAGGGCCCCAGCAGGATCGGCAGGCGCTGTTCGACTTGCTGCTTGAAGAGGTTCTGTTGCAGCGCCATCGCGCCCGGCAGGCTGCCCAGCTCGGCCACCCGCGCGCCGACCAGGCTGTTGCCGGCGCGCAGGTGGTGGTCGAGGAAGCTCAGCGGCGCGTCCTTGGACACAGTTTCCAGCCACAACGCCAACTTCGCCAGCTCCACCGCCATCGGGTTCAGGTCCACGCCGAAGATGCACGACTCCACCACCCGGCGCTTCCAATAGGTCAGGACCGACTCGTCGCCGTTGAGTTGGTCGGCGCCGGGGTCGGCGGTGTGGGGGTTGGTGGCGATGTCCTCGGCGAGGTACTGGCAGGCCCGGACAAGGAAGTGGCCCGAGCCCATCGCGGGATCCAGCACGCGGAGCTTCAGGACGCGGTCGTCGTAGTCGGCGCGGAGCCGCTCCAGCGCGGCGCCCAGGGCCTCGCGGTTGGCCCCGCGGGCGTGTCGCCACTTCTCTTCCGTCGCGGCGATCTCGGCCGAGAGCGCCTGACCGATCTCGGTGCAGAGCGGACCGAGCGTGTTCTCCACGATGTAGTTGACGATGTGGTCCGGGGTGTAATACGAGCCGGTCGCCCGGCGCTCGCCCTTGTCGGTCGCGAGATACACTTGGCCGGCCCGGTAGTGGATGCCGGTTGCTTCCCACTCACGAGGCAGGTCCGTGTCGGCGGGCACCGTCCGCTCAGACGTTCGACCCGGGCCGCGCCGCCGAACCACGATCATCGGCTCGCTCGCAAAGCATGGCCGGAGCTCGAGCAGACTCTCGTAGATGCTGCCCAGGTGCTGAATGGCCAGGTCGCGGTAGTCCACGCGGAACAGGCCGCGCTCCGGGTGCAGCGGGTCGGGCGCGCGACCAAGCTGGTCGATGACCGGGGCCAAATAGCGATCCGGCAGGGCTTTCCGGGCCAGAAACTCGTGCTTGTCGGGATCGAACAAGCCGCCGTTGTAGGCCGGCACGTCGTACCGCGCGTGGCCGCGGTCGATCAGATCAAAAAGGGCGACCAGATCGGTCCAAATGCCCGCCCGCTCGGGCGGGTAGTGCGTTTCCCGTCCGTCGGCGATGCGGTCCAGGGTGTCGGCGATCTCGTCGCGGTGGCGACCGAGGCTGCGGTTCGCCGTGTAGAGCTGGTTCCGGCGGTAGGGCAGCAGCCCGCGATCTTCCGCGTACATGATGAACAGCAGTCGGTAGAGCAGCACGAAACTCTGGCGGCGGCACTCGTCCAAGTCGCGGGCGGGGTCCAGATTGTTGGGCGGGTGCGTCAGGAAGCCCTCGATACAGAGGCGCAGGGCCTCAAAGACGCGGGTCTTGAGGTCTTCGCCGACCGACAGGGCGTATTCCGAACTGCCGCGCAGGGCGCGTTCGACCAGCGGGGGCCGGCCGGCGACGGACTGGAACGCCCGCGGGCTGAAGAACAGGTAGAAGCGCAGGAACTCCTCCGCGGTCGTCTGCTCCTGCTCCATCGTGAGCTGTCGGCCGTTGCCGCCCAGGCGGGCGTCGAGCAGACGCGGGATGTGGGCTTCCAGGTAGGTCTGAAACCGGGGCTTGCCCGGTGGCAACTGCCGCGGGATCAACCGCCACAGCCGGCCGTTCGTGAGGATGCCGTACGGGAGCCGGCTGCGGTCGAGATACCACTCGATCTGCTCAGGGGGATACTCGCGCTGGTTCCCGACGCGTGTGGGCCGGTCAAGACGGACGTCCCATGCCTTGGCGTCGGCCACAACGGTGGGGTGGTTCCAGAAATCGGGCGTCTGCGGCCCGCACCGCAAGGCGTTGTTCTTCGCGGTATCGTCCGCGAACAAGGCATAGTCAGGCGTGCGGCCCTGCAACGGCGCTTGGTAATACAGTTTCCAGCCGAGCGCCTCGAACATCGGCTGGATGAACGCTTGCTCGAGCGCTGCCTCGCGCCCGTATTGCTTCAGAAGGTCGCCTTCCTGCCTCCAAAGCTCCGTCACGCGGGACAAGGCGGCGTCGGAATCACGCCGGCACTCGGTCCACTCCGGTTCCAGGGGCAGGCGGTGTTCCAGCCAGTGGTTCGAGAACAGGTCGCTGTTGTGCAGCGAGCCGAACGGAAGAAGGGGCGTTTGTAGCGGGTGACTTCTTCGGGCGCACATGCCCCGTGACCTTTCGAGCAGCGGAACTGCACCAAGATACCCCCGCCGGGACCGGATGTCGTGGCCGATTACCTACAGCACGGCGCACCGGCTCGGCCGAAGTGACGGTTGGCCGCCGGTTGGCGCGGCGGCGCATCAGCTCCCGCACAGGTCGGCCGGGGTCGCCTCCAGCAGGCGCACGAGGTCGTCGGTCCGTAGCTCGACCAGCACGCCGCGCCGACCGCCGCTCACCGCGATGCGCTCCAGCGCGAGCAGCGACTCCTCAATGTACGTGGGGAGCTTGCGGCGTTGCGCGAACGGGGAGATGCCCCCGACGTGATAGCCGGTGATCTTCTCCGCCTCGGCGGCCTCCGCCAGGTCGGCCTGCGGGACCCCGACGACCGCGGCCAGCCGGCGTGGATCGAGGCGCTGGTCCCCCGGCACGACGGCGATGAAGTAGCGCGGCCCGGTGGCCTTGACTACGAGTGTCTTGCAGACCGCCTCCAGCGGGCGGCCGACCGCCGCCGCCGCCTGGTCCGCGCCCACCTCCTCGAACGCGTACTCGAGGACCTCGAAGGACACGCCTTGAGCCCGCAGCCACTTGACGACGTTGGTATCGGACATGGCAGAGGCGGCACGGCGGTCACGCGGCGCGGGGTGATCACGCCGGGGGTTATCGGGCGGCACTTCCTGCCTGACGCGCGCAACACGGGGACACGGCGACGACCGCTCCCTTTCTTTAAGTCCCGCACCCTGGCCACCGATGCACCGATCGTACGGGTGTTCTGTATGGAGAACAAGACCGCCATGGCTGGGGAGAACCCCGCAAACACGACCCCCGCGTCGCGCTCGCGCCTGGGCCGCTGCCTCTGGAACGGCGTGCTGCCGGAGGCCCTCGGGCTGTGCTTCGTGGGCATTATTTTCGGCGGTTTCGCCGCGGCCTACCTCGTGGCGGACGCCGCCTGGCAGCGGCGCGCGCTGGAAGTGCAACAAAGGGAGGCGCAGCGCCTGGCGCAGGGACTGGCCACGACCCTGGGGGCCTTCGGTGACGAGCAAGCCGCGGTCCCGGACGAGTTGGCGTCCCGCCTCGGCCAGCTGCCGTCGCTGCGCAGCCTGCGCTGGACGGCGAGCGACGGCGAGACCCGTCTCGCCTGGCCGTCCGCCGTCGCCGCGGTGTCCGGATTCACCGGCACCGACGACCGCGGTCCCCCGGCGGTGGCGCAGGTGCCGGTGCAGACGCCGGCGGGCGCCCCGGCCGGCCAGTTGCGGCTGGAGCTGGCGCCGCCGAGCGCGGACGCATCGCGCCACGCGCTGCTGTGGAACTGGGGCATCGCCGCCGGCGTGACGCTGGTGGTGTTCATGGTCGTGTACCGGCGGCTGCGGCGGCACCTGCGGCCGATGGCGGCCATCGAGCGCAGCCTGCACTGCTACGCGCAGGGCCTGGAGCAAGAGCTGGTCGCCATGACCCTCAACGATTCGCTCGGGGCCGCGGCCCGCGGGTGGAACCGCCTGATCGCGCAGCTTACGGACCTGCAACAGCAGGTGCAGTCCGGCCAGACCGCCCCGGCCCCCGGCAGCGTCCTGGAGCGCTTCGAGGGCGCCCTGTTTCGGCGCGTGGCGGACCGCCTGCCGCTGGGCGTGCTGTGCGTGGCCGAGAACCAGCGCATCAACTACGCCAACGCCGCCGGCGCCGCGCTGCTGGGCCGCGGCGTCGAGGAGCTCGTCGGCCGACCGGCCGCCGAGGCCCTGCCGGACGACAGCGTGCGCCAAGTCCTGGCCAACGTGCGGGCCGGCATCGGGGCGGGGCACGCGGTGGACCTTACGCGCCAGGAAGGCGAGCAGGAAATCGCCCTGCGCTTCCGGGTCCTGCCGCTGACCCGGAGCGGGGGCGGCGGCGGCGAAACGCTGGTAACGATCGAGGACATCGCCCCGCTCCGCGAGGGGCAGAAGGCCCGCGACAACTTCCTCTACCACGTGACGCACGAGCTGCGCACGCCGCTGACCAACATCCACGCCTACGTGGAGACGCTCACGAAGCCCGACTTCGACGACGAGCAGACCCGCAAGGAGTGCTACAACGTCATCGTCAGCGAGACCCGCCGGCTGTCCAGTCTGGTGGAGAACATCCTCAGCATCTCGCAGTTGGAAGTGGGGACCGCCCGCCTCGACATCGGCGAGGTGGACTTGCAGCGGCTGCTGCGCCAGATGGTCCAGGACAACCTGGGCGCCGCCGACGGAAAACGCATCGACCTCACGCTCGCCCTGCCGCCGAAGGTCCCCAAGATCCGCGGCGACAAGCAGCGGCTGTCGGTGCTCATCAACAACCTGATCGGCAACGCAATCAAGTACACCCCCGAAGGCGGGCAGGTGCAGGTCAAGCTGGAATTGGCCGCCCATACGCTGCGGATCGCCGTCAGCGACACGGGGATCGGCATCGCCCCGGCCGACCAGCCGCACGTATTTGACAAGTTCTACCGCGCCGCCAGCGACGCCGTGCAGAGCGTCACCGGCACCGGCCTGGGGCTGGCCATCGCCCGCGAGGTGGCCCGGCTGCACGGCGGCGACATCCACCTGCAAAGCACGCTGGGCAAGGGTTCCGTCTTCACGATCGAGCTGCCGCTGTCGGCCGTGGACGCGGCGGAGGTGCCGCGATCATGAGTCGCGTTCTGGTGGCCGAGGATGATCCGCACATCCTGCGGCTGATCAGCCTGTGGCTGCGACGGCAGGGGCACGAGGTGCTCGAGGCCCGCAACGGGCTGATCGCGCGCGATCTGGCCCACGCCCAACTGGTCGACGTGCTCGTCACCGACGTGAACATGCCCGGCCTGGACGGCCTTGGCCTGATCGAGGACCTGCGCGGGGCCGGGCGCGTGAAGCGCGGCGTGATCGTGCTGACCAATCGTTGGGACCACGGGGACATCCGCGAGCGGCTGGCGCAGTGGGGCGTCGAAGTGCTGCCGAAGCCGTTCAGTCCGAGTCGTTTGAGTGAACTCGTCGACTCCCTGGCCGGCACCGCGGCAGGGGCCTCATCCGCGGGGGCACAGGGGCCGACCTCATGAGCACCACCCCCCCGGCAGCCGGCACGCGACGCGGCGATCCGGTCGGCCCGGACGAGCGGTTGCTGCGCGACCTAGTCGAAGGTCTCTCGGCACCGGGACCGGGAGCGGCGGTGTCCGTCGGCCTGATGGGCAGCCCGGCACACCAGCCGCAACCTCCCGCACACTGCTTGCGGACGTGCCTGGGGGGAACCCCGGCGGCCGTCCTCGCGCGCGGCTGCACGCTGCTGAGGCGGGCGGCGGAAAACGCACTGGAAACGGCGCCCGGCTCCGAGACGCGCTGCGAGCGCGGGTTTCGCGTCGCGGCCCAAGGAGCTTCACTCGGCGGGTTGCCGGCCACGCTGATGACGGTCGAGGGCGACGGCCGTGACGGCGTGACGACGCCGCACGCCCCGGCCCCCGGCGGCTACGCCGCGCTACTCGACCACCTCGGCGCCGCCAGCCGGCTCGTGCAGCGCATCGGCGAGATCGTGGAAGAGAACGCCGGCTTCGCCGACGAGGTGCTGCGCAGCTACGAACAACTGAACCTCATCTTCGACCTGACCCAGCAGATCGCCAGCGTGGCCGATGCCCGAACGATCGAGCGTCTGCTGTTGCAGCGCCTGGCCACGCTGCTGGGTACGCAGCGAATCTGGCTCATCGACCCGACGGGCGAATGCCGCACGCCCGTCGCGGGCACCGCCGGGCCCGACGAAACCCCGCTCACCGGCCCCGACGTGGCGGCGGTCATCGCCCAGGCCCGGCAGGCCCGCGAGGTCCAGGCCGCCAGCGTCCGGGACTGCCCCCTGATTGCCGGCCCGTTGGTCCGCTTGGATGAGCACGTGGACACCGTGGCGGCGGCCCGGCCGCCCGGCGCGGCGGCCTTCACCGCCGGCGACATGATGATCGTCGAGTCGATCCTGACCTTCGGCGGGCAGATCCTCAGCAACAGCGAGCTGCACGAGCGGCTGCGGCGGATGTCGATCGAAGTGACGCGGGCCCTCGTCGCGGCCATCGACAAGAAGGACCACTACACCAGCGGCCATTCGGAGCGGGGCGGCTTCCTGACGCGGCTGACGGCGGCGGAGCTGGGCGTGCCGCCCGCCGAGCAGCAGACGATGGAGTGGGCGGGACTGCTGCACGACGTCGGCAAGATCGGGATACCGGAGGAGATTCTCTGCAAGCCCGGCAAGCTCACCGAGGCCGAGTTCGAGGTCGTGAAGCAGCACCCGCGGATGGGTTACGAGATCCTCAAGCCCATCGCCAGCCTCGGGACGATCCTTGACGGGGTGCTCTACCACCACGAGTACCCAGACGGCAGTGGGTACCCGGAGGGCTTGCGGGGCGACCAGATTCCGCTCGTGGCCCGCATCATCCATGTGGCCGACACGTTTGACGCGCTGACGTCCACCCGCTCGTATCGCCAGGCGTTCACCATCGAGAAGGCCCTGGAGATCATTCGTTCCGAAAGGGGGGTGCGCATCGACGCCGAGGTGGCGGACGCCTTCTTCCGGGCGTTCGACCGCTACCGCCGAACTCAGCCCGAGGACTTCGAAGCCCGCTTTGGCCCCGCCCGGGAGGTTGCCGATGCCCACCCTTGACGCCGCCACGACGGGCCCTCTGACCGCCGTCCTCGCGCAAGCCACGGGCTACGCGGGCGTGCTGTGGGTCGGCCTGGTCCTGCTGGCGCTGGGAGCGGCCGTCGGAGTGGGCCTGTTCCGGTCCCGAAGTCGCCCGCCGGGCGTCGAGTACAACCGCGAACCCGGGCGGCGCGCCCCGACGAGCCCCCGCCCGCCAAGCGGTGGTACCGAAGCCGAGAAGTCAGAACCGCGCCGGCGAGGTCTGTTGTCGGGAACCGCGGAACGCCGGGCAGAACCGGCGAGCAGTGCCGACGGCCCGGTGGCGCGGCTGTGCGAGGGCCTGTACCGCTGGCTGGCCGATTCCGAAGGCCAGCCCCACCTGTGGGCCGCATTTGACCAGCTTGTGCGCGAACTGCTCAGCGAGCACGTGGGGGCGACGCGCGTGCGCTGCTACCACGTCCGGCCGGGGCTCGACACGCTACAACCCGTCGCGCACCAGGGCCCCCCCACCCCCGCCAAGGGCCCCAGCGCCCGCGACGGAGTGCTGGGGTACGCCGTCACCACGGGGCGCGAGTACGTCGCCGCGGGGACCGGACAAGGGCCGCTGCTGGAGAACCTGGCGGCGGCGGACGAGGAACCGTGGGAGTGGGTGTGGCCGGTGCGCGGGGCGAATGACCTCGGGCCGCCGGGCGATGCCCCGCCCGCGGGTCCGGTGGTTGGGGTCGTGGCCGTGGCGCGTCTCCACGACGCGGCGCGCCTCACGGCGGGGTTGCGGCAGACCATCGGCCGGTTGCTCTCGATGGCCTGGAACCAGGTGGAGTGCCTGGAACGGCTGCGTGTTCTGCGACGGACGGACCCGGCCTCGGGCGTCCTGACACGACACGATTTCTTCACACTGGCGACCCATGCCCTGGCCGATTCTTACCGCGAGAACGAACCGGTCGTGGTGGCGGTCCTGGCCCTCGAGGGACTGCGCCGGCTGGACGACACCGGGCATTGGCATCAGCGGGACGCGCTCATCGAGCAGCTTGGCCCCGTCATTGCCCGCCGTGTTCGCAGCGATGATCTGGTGGGTCGGTTTGCCGACGACCGCTTCGTCATGCTGCTACGCCGGCTCGATTCGGCGCTCGGGCGGCTCATCGCCGAGAAGGTCCTTGCCGCCGCCACACAGACGGTGGCGGCCCTCGACGGGGCGCAATCGCCCGTCCGGCTGCGGGTGGGACTGGCCGGCAGCGGGCTGCAGCGGCCGGCGCTGGAGGACCTGCTGGTCCGCGCGTTTCGCGCCGTCGAGCAGGCCCGGGCAAGCAAGACCTGGATCGGGACGGACTTGTCGGGTACCGCTGAAGTCGGACATGAGTGATGAAGAAGGCAGAAGGAAAAATGCACAATGATCGCGCCGGGACGGACGGTTCCACGCCGACGGCGTGTGTCCAGCCTTTTTCATTCTGCCTTTTTCCTTTTTCATTCAGGGCCCCGCCATGAAGGTCCAGACCCAGCCCCAAGCCAACGTGACGCTGGTGACCCCGCACGGGCCGCTGGTGGCGGAGGACGCCGTGGACTTCCGCCGGGCCGTCGAGGAGGCCGTGGCCGCCAAGGCGAAGCGCGTGGTGGTGGACATGGCGGACGTGCCGTACCTGGACAGCGGCGGCATCGAGCTGCTGCTGGAGCTGTGCAGCGTGAAGCTGGCGCCGCACCAGCGGCCGAAGCTGGCGGCGTTGTCCGAGACGTGCCTGGAAGCCCTGGAGCTGACGGACGTGCTGCCCAAACTGGAGGTGTTTGACACGGTGGACAATGCGCTGCGGAGTTGTCAGCGCAACTAGCGGCCCGGAAATGCACAAGGGAAAAGGACAAATCCAGGACGACCGCCGATCTTCGCGCGCTGGCGGGCGGCCAGCACGGCCCTGGCTTTTTTCCTTTTTCCTTCTTCCTTCTACCTTTGTAGCGGTAGCGGCTCGATGAAACTCAAGCCCACCAGCAAGCTCGGCCAGCTCCTGATCGACGAGGGCCTCGTCAACGAGGCCGACCTGCGCCGCGCGCTGGAGGCCCAGCACAAGGACAACAAACGCCTCGGCGAAACGCTGATCGAACTGGGCATCCTCTCGCCCAAGGCCATGCTCAGCGCCTTGGCCAAACAGCTCGGCGTGAAGGGCTGTCACCTGCGCCACGGGCTGATCGACCCGGCCATCGCCCGCCTGCTGGAGCGCGACGAGGCCGCCCGCCTCAAGGCCCTGCCGCTGTTCAAGGTGGGCGACGTGCTGACGGTGGCGATGGCCGAGCCGCAATCCCTGCCCACCATCGACCGCCTGACCGCCCTCACCGGCTGCCGCATCAATGCCGTCCTGGCCCTCGAATCCAACATCGCCGAGTTCCAGGAGAAGTACCTCGGCGAACAGGTGGACATCGACGCTTTCCTCGTCAACCTCACCGAGAGTGAGGTCCAGGTCGTCGAGCGCGAGACGGTCGATGAGGACTCCACACACGAAATCAGTCGCATGGTCGACGGCAGCCCGGTCATCAACCTGGTGAACCTGGCGATCATGACGGCCATCCGCGACAAGGCCAGCGACATCCACATCGAGCCGACCAAGCGGGCCACCATGATCCGCTACCGCATCGACGGCAACCTGCGCGAGCTGATGTCCGCCCCGGTCAGCATGCACGCCGCCATCGTCTCGCGCGTCAAGGTCATCGGCAAGATGGACATCGCCGAGCGCCGGCTACCGCAGGAAGGCCGCGTCCACGTCGTGGCCGAGGGACGGGAGATCGACCTGCGCGTGTCCTCGATGCCCACGTTGCTGGGGGAGAAGGTCGTCCTGCGCATCCTGGACAAGTCCAACCTGAACATCTCCCTGGAGAAGCTCGGCGTCAACCCGCAGCAGTTGGACACGTTCCGGCGGATTTTCTCCAAACCCCACGGCATCGTGCTGGTCACGGGGCCGACCGGCAGCGGCAAGACCACGACCCTGTACTCCGTGCTCGACCTGCTGTCGTCGCCGGAAAAGAACATCGTGACCATTGAAGACCCCGTCGAATACCAGCTCGACGGGATCAACCAGATTCAGACCAACGACGCCGTCGGCCTGACCTTCGCCCGGGCGCTGCGGTCGATCCTGCGGCAGGACCCCGACATCATCATGGTGGGCGAGATCCGCGACGCCGACACGGCCCGCGTGGCGATCCAGGCCGCCCTGACGGGGCACCTGGTGCTCTCGACGCTGCACACCAACAATGCCCCCGGGGCGTTCGTCCGCCTGGCGGACATGGGCATCGAACGGTACCTGCTGGCGTCGGCGTTCAACGGGGTGGTGGCCCAACGTCTGGCGCGCACCATCTGCCCTTACTGCCGCACGTCGTACTACCCGCCGGAATCCGCCCTGGCCGACGCCGGCTGGCTCGGGCAGAACGACCGCGTGTTCTACAAGGGCGAAGGCTGCAAGCAGTGTCACGACAGCGGCTTTCGCGGCCGCGCCGGCATCTACGAGATTCTCGAAGTGACCGAGGAAGTGCGCCAGGTCGTCCACCGCGCGCAGGACGAAGAGGAACTCAAGGTCGTCGCCCGTCGGCACGGGTGGCGCGCCCTGCGTGAGGAGGGTCTGCGGCTGGTGGAGGAACACCAGTCCACGCTGGAGGAAGTGCTGCGCGTGACGCACGCGGAAACGGAGGCCCGCACGCGGGCGGAGGTGGGCGGCGGAGAGCACCGGCGTCCCGCCGGACAGGCGGCCGGTGCCAAGGAACAGGTGACAAGTGGCAGGTGACAAGTGACAGGTGCGGAACGCGGAGCGCAAGGTGACAAGTCCAAGGTGCCGAGCAAAGGTGAACGTCCCGGTGAGCCGGCCGACAGCCTGTCACCTTTCACCTGTCACTTGTCACTGTTCCCCTTGATCTGAGCGTCCGGAACTGAGAGCAACCCATGCGGTACGCGATCGAAGCCCTGCGTCCGGACGGCACGACGGTGGCCGAGTGCATCGAGGCCGGCGACCGCCACGCCGCCGTCGAGTCCCTGCGGGAGAAGGGGCTGATGGTGCTGCGCCTGGAGGAGCAGGCGGGCGAGTCCCCCGCGCGGGCCCCCGTCCCCCACGGGCCCGGCTCCCGGATCACGGGGCGCGACCTGGTCCTGTTCACGCGGCAGATGAAGATGCTGCTGGAGGCCGGCGCGCCGGTCGTGCCGGCGCTCGAGGCGGCGGGGCAGCAAAACGCCAAACCCGCGATGCGCGCCCTGCTCGAACGCGTCCGGCTCGCGGTCGAGGAGGGCGACAGCCTGGCCGACGCGCTGGACAAGGAGCGGGCCGTCTTCGACCCGGTCTTTCGCAGCATGATTGCCGCCGGCGAGGCCACTGCCTCCCTGCCGCAGGTCTTCGGCCGCCTCGGCGCCCTGGCTGAGCAGCGCCAGCAGGTGCGCAAGATGGTCGTTGGCGCCCTGCTTTACCCGGCGGTGCTCAGCGTGTTGCTCGTCGGCGTCGTCGGCGTGCTGCTGTTCTTCGTCGTCCCGCGCTTCAGCGTGCTGTTCCTGAACCTGAACTCCCCGCTGCCGGCCAGCACCAAGCTGCTGTTCGAGCTGTCCGGCACGCTCAAAGAGCACTGGCCTTATCCCGTGGCCGGCGTCGTGGCCCTCCTCGTGGCCCTCGTCGTCGCGTGGCACCTGCCCAACGCCCGCACCTGGCTCGACGACGTCCTGCTGCGTCTGCCCCTGGTCGGCCGGGTCACCACCCGCCTGACACTGGCCCGCGTGGTCCGTGTCTGGGCCGCCATGCTGCGCTGCCACGTGCCACTGCTCGAGGCCATCCGCCAATCACGCGAGGCCGTCAACAACGCCCGCTTCCTCCGCCTCATCACCCAGGTCGAGGAGGCGGTGGCCTCCGGCGGCCGCATGGCCCAGTCGCTGGCGACCACCGGGCTGGCCGACCCGATCCTGGTTTCGGCCCTGCGCACCGGCGAAGAGAACGGCCGACTCGCCGAAGCGGTCGATTTTGTTTCGAGCTGGCTGGACGAAGACAACGCCACGCTCATGGCCGGCCTGACGCGGCTGGCCGAACCGCTGCTGCTGGCGTTCATGGGCGTGGTCGTGGGGTTCGTGGCGATGTCGCTGTTTCTGCCGCTGTTCGACATGGCGACGGCGGCGTGAGGAGCGTGGTGAAACGCGGAAGGAAGAATGCAAAATGAAAAAAGCACACTCCATCCGACGGACCTGTGCCATTTCGCATTCGACGTTTCGCGTCGTGCTTCCCGCGCTGAGTCCCCGTTCCCCGTTCCCTGTTCCCTGTTCCCTGTTCCCCGTTCCCTGTCCCGCGAGGAGCGCTGACTGATGTTCGCCCGACTCCGCGCCCGCCCCTCGGCTGTCACGTTCGACGTCGGTGCCGCCGGCCTGCGGGCCGCGCAATGTCGCCGCTTCCGGGACCGGGCCGCGAACTACACCGGCCAGACGCTCCAGTTCGATCGCGGTCCGGTCGCCGAGGCCCAGGCCCCCGCGGTCCAGCCGGCGCAGCTCGCGCGCCTGCTCGAGCAGGGCGGGTTCCACGGTCGCGGCGTGGCCCTGGTGCTCTCGCCCCCGGAAGTCAGTTTCTTCCCCTTGCGCCTGCCGGACCAGGCGCTTGCCCAGCCCCCGGCCCGCGTGGAACAGGCCCTGAAGTGGGAAGTCGCCCGCGAAAGCCGCGAGTCGGCCGAGACCCTCGAGGTCCGCTACTGGCACCTTCCGCGCGCCCAGGCCCTGCACGCCAACGTGATGGCCGTGGCCCTGGCCACCGAGACGGCCCGCCAGTGGTGCGCGGCATTCGAGCAGGAGGGGCTGGACCTGCGGCGCATCGAAGTGTCGCCGTGCGCGCTCGCACGCGTCGGCCGGGAACTGTGGTCCCCCGGGGACAACGACCTGTGGGGAGTGCTGGACCTGGGGTTACGGCACGCCACGCTGACGCTCGTCATCGGCGAGGTGCCCACGTACATCCGCACATTGTCGGTCGCCCCGCAGCAGTGGACGCGGCTCCTGGCCGAGGCCTTCGAGGTCCCCGTGCCCGTCGCCGAGCAGCTCAAACGGCAACAGGGGCTCCGACCAACGTGGGACGAGAACGGTCAGGCCGACGCCCCGGCGTCCGAAGCGGAACTGCCGGACCTGTGTACGCGCGTGCTGCGCGAGTCGCTGCGCACCCTCGCGCACGAGGTCGGCCGGTGCTTCTCCTACCTCATGCAGAGCTTCCCCGACCACGCGATAAAGGGGCTGTGGCTCGCCGGCGGAGGGGCGCGGCTGGCCGGTCTGCCCCAGCTCCTGGAGACCGAACTCGGAATACCCGTGCGTCGGCTTACCGGCCGCGACGACGACGGCGCGACGACCGTGACCGACTCCGCCGGGCCGGCGGAAGCCGTCGCCAGCCCGGCGCCGACCCCGCGACCACAGGAGTACTTCGAGCCGCACACGGCGGCGGCGATCGGTGCGGCGATTCTCGATCTGGAGGCCCCATGACGCCCGGCGTAAACCTGGTTCCGCAGATGCAGCGCCTAACCCGAGTCCGGGCACGCCGCCGGACCCTCTGGACCGGGCTCGCGTTGACACTCGCCGTTCTGGTCGCCTCGGCGTGGGCGGTCGAGAACACCGCCGCCCGCGGGCTGCGGCGCTTGGCCGATCGGGTCCAGGCCACTGAGTTGCAGCGCGCCGAGGTGCAACGCCGCCTGACGACCGCGGACGCCGACCGCCGCGTTGCGCTGGAGGCCCTCCAGACCGTGGCGGCGGCCCGGCGACCGCAGCCGTGGGCGCGGCGCCTGGCCACGTTGGCCGAGACGGCCCCGGAGGGCGTCTTCCTGACGGCTCTGGCAGTATCCGACGGCAAGCCGGACGCGCGCACCGCCGCCGGGCCGTTGGCCAACTTGGCCGGCAATCGCCCGCCGCCGGCATCGGTCGCCCGCGGCACGCCCGCCTCCGCCGAAACCCCGCGCGGAGCGCGGGAGGTGTCCCTGCGCGGGTATGCGCTCGACCACGGCGCCCTCATCCAACTGCTCAACACGCTTCAGAACATGCCCGGCTGGCACCATGTCGAGCTGGTCCGGGCCACGTCCGAGCCGTTCCGCGCCGGGTTGGCCGTCGCCTTCGAATTGTCGAGCGCCGCGGAGGAGAACGACCCATGATCGTCTGTCGCCGACCATGCACGCTCTACGACGTGGACCTGATCGGTCTGGCCACTCTGGCCGCGATCGGCGCGGCCGCGTGGTTCTTCGTGGTAGCGCCGTGGGGTGACACCTGGACGCGCTACCGTGAACTGGCGGCCCGCCGCACCGCGGTCGAAACGCAGCTCCAGCGCGACCTCGACGACCTCCAGCGCTTCGAAGCCGACTTGGCGCGCATTCAGCGGGCCGGGGCCGACCAGGCGGGCCGCGCCCCCACGGCCGCGTCCGTCTCGCAATTGCTCCGCCAAGTAACCGACTTGGCGCAGGTCGCCGGCTTGGAACTGCTCAGCGTGGCGCCCCAGGCCATGCAACGCGACGGCCCGTACCTCGTCCATGAGATCCAGCTCGCGGGACGCGGACGCAGCCGCGATTTCTTCCTGTATCTCGATCGGCTGGCCCGCGAAATCCCCTACCAGTCGTTGCAGAACTGCTCGATCTCGCGGGCCGCGACATCGGCCGAGCCGATTTGCGACCTGGCCTGGTCCATCCGACTCTACTTGCTGCCGGAAGCCCCCGCGCCGGCTACGGGAGGGTCGTCGTCATGAAGCCCATCACCGGCCGGCAGCGACTCCTGCTCGGTGCCCTGCTCGTCGCCGGCGGAATCTGGCTGGCGGACTCCCAAATGGGCGGCGGTCAGCCCAGGCCGGCCCAGGCCCAATCGGCCGCTTCCGCCCAGGCAGCCGCCCCGACCGTCGTGTGGCAGGACGTGGGGCCGCTGCTGACGCGGCTGACCAACACCGACTACTCGTCGGTGGCCGGGCGCCTTGAGCAACAGGAACGCGATCTCTTCATGCCCACCCCCGCCATCGAATCGGCCCTGGGCCCCGCGGCCGTCGTTGTCGAGGAGGACGATGCCCAGCCCGCCGTGGACCGTGCGGCACAGTTCAAGGAACGGCACCGGCTGGTGGGGGTGTTGGTCGGCGGCACGGGCTGGGCCGTCATTGACGACCGCCTGTATCCGCTGCGTGCGGAACTCGACGGTTATCGGCTGGTCGCAATCGAACGCGACCGCGTGGTGTTTGCGGACCCGACTAGCGGGGAGCGCCTGGTGCTCGAACTGGCCGTCACGACCGCAACGCCATAGCTCCCGGACCATTCGGGTTTCCCCGTACTCAAGTGCTCCCCGTACCCGGCCGATGCCCCAGTTGGATACGGAGAGGGCCCAAAGGCCCCGCGGGTTCGCCGTGCCCGGCAGCAGTATGGGGCGGGCCGGTCGACCCGGCAGCGTCGGTGCGATCCGCATAGGAGTCAGCCCCATGACATTCCCCAAGCGTCAAGAGCGCGGCTTTTCGCTGGTCGAGCTCGTGGTGGTGATCGTGATCATCGGGATTCTCGCGGCGATCGCGATCCCACGGCTCAGCCGCGGGGCCACGGGGGCGGGCCAATCGGCGTTGGCGGCCAACCTGTCGATGGTCCGGTCGGCCATCAGCATCTACGCAACTGAGCACAAGAACGTGTATCCCGGCCCGGATGCGGCCGGGTTCGTCAACCAGTTGACCAAGTACACGGACGTCAATGGGGCGAACAACGCCACCAAGACGACCGTCTTCAAGTACGGGCCGTACCTGCTCACGATCCCGCCCTGCCCTGTGGGTGAGAACGCCGGCAAGGCCACCGCCGTCAACGTCCTGATTGACGCCGCCAACAGCCCGCCCGTGCCCGTACCCGGCGGCGGCGAAGGCTGGGTCTACAACCCGAACACGGGCGAGTTCCTGCCCAACACCGCCATGACCGACGATGCCGGCGTCCCTTTCACAAAATACTAACGCCGGAGGCGGCCGAGACCCCGGTGGGCCCCGGGCCCGGGCCGGGTGGTTGATGCCGCCGTCTGCCTGAACGAATCACGACAGCCCACCGAGCGAGCCGACCGCGAACCGGTCGGCTCGTTGTTTTCGGCCAACCTGCGATGACAGCCGCAGGCGCTGTAGCGCAACGCCATGCGGGCGCAAGTCTTACGAATCAAGCCGCCGTGATCTTCCCACGCCGTGCGCTGCTTTCTCGGGAGCGGTTGCATTTCGACGGTCGGCGTGCCTATACTGGTGTGCAGCGAACCGGTCATCGTGTTCGCGGGCGTCTTGGCAGCTTGCTGAAAGTGACGGTTTGGAGGAGGAGGCGCCCCGTTGCTGGCGGCTTCTTGTCCGCCGCGCGGGGCCGTTTCTTAAAGGCTTGGAGGTGGAGGACATGGGGGGGCGCAGGGTTGGGCCTCCCAAGCCCCCGCAGGCTTGTCGCCCAACCCTTGTGTTTAGGCGGGGCTATAAGCGAACGCATACGCTCACGGACCACGAACGCCAGTACCGTGGCCCGGTAAGGCTCACGGCAGCAGGTCGAGTATCTTGTTCACCGTCGCGGCCGTGGCCCCGCGCCGACTCAGTATCGCCGCCTGGCCCGCCTTGCCCATCTGAACGCGGCGCTCCGGGTGCCGCAGCAAGTCGGTCGCCGCCGTGGCCAGCGCGTCGGCGGAAGTGACGCGCCGGCACGCCCCCTCCGCGATCAGCAGGTTGACCGCCTCGGTGAAGTTGTCCGTGTGCGGCCCGACCAGCACCGGCTTACCGAGTCCCGCGGCCTCCATGACGTCGGACCCGCCCATCGGAACCAGGCTCCGCCCCACAAACGCGATCGTCGCCAGGGCGTAGAACTTGCGCAGTTCGCCCAGCGTGTCGCCCAGGAAGACCGGCCGCGGTTCCGGCACGGCCGACGGCACGACCGGGGCCCCGGTACTGCGCCGCAGGCAGGCGTACCCGCGCTGCACGATAAGCTGCGCCACCTCGTCGAATCGCTCCGGCTTCCGCGGGATGATCGCCAACTGGAGATCCGGAAACTGGGCCCGCAGCCGCGAGAATGCATCGAGGATCAGGGTCTCCTCGCCGGGGCCCGTGCTGCCGCACACCCACAGCGGCTGCGACCGGTCGATCCCCATCTCCGCGGCCAGTTCATCCTGCCCCGCAATCCGGTCGGCCACCTCCGCCGCGTCGTACTTCACCGATCCCGTCACCTCGACGCGCTCGGCCGGCACCCCCAGCTCGATGAAGCGGGCCTGGTACGTCCCGTCCTGGGCCCCGACCCATTGCAGGCTGCGGAACATCCGCCGCGCCAGCCACCGCACCACCGGCCAGTTGAACCGCCGCACGCTCTTCTCGGTCGTGACGCGCCCATTGGCGATGATGACCGGGATGCCCTCGCGGGCGGCGATTTCGAGCAGGTTCGGCCAGACCTCGAGTTCCATGAGCACGATGACCGACGGTCGCGTCCTCTCCAGCACGTTGCGAATGGCGAACGAGAAATCGAGCGGGAAGCGGAAGGTCACCAGGTGCGGGTAGAGCTTGCGGGCCTGCCCCAACCCGGTCGTGGTCGTGCTGCTGATAACCACGGCGATGTCCGGGCTCCGCTGCCGCAGCTCGGCCACGATCGTCCGCGTCGCATTGACCTCCCCCAGCGACACCGCGTGCAGCCAGACGCAGTGCGCCGAGACCGGCCGCGACGGCACCCGCCCGAAGTACTCCCGCCAGGGTACGCCCGACGGACCCCGCGTCCGCCGCCGATAGAGCAAGTACGGCCAGCCGAGGCCCAACGCGACGGCGTAGATCAGGTCCATCAAGAGTGGAATCACGCTGGTGGTCCGACACCGGGCCGCGGGCGGCCGGTCGGCGGGCGCGGCTTCGCGCGCCTCCCGCCGGAGCCTACAATCCGACCCGGTCAACGCCTCAGGAGCTTGCGAACATGCGTACCCGCTCGATCCGCATCTGTCGACCGAGCATCATACTCGCTCTGGCGGCCGGCGTCGTGGCCGCGGCCCAGCCGGCAACCGCCCCGACGACGGCGCCGACGACGGCCGCGGCGCAGGCCCCACCGTCGCCCCCCCTCGACCCCGCCATCGACGCCATCCTCACCCGCCTCGAGCAGCGACGTGTTCAGGACTTGCACGCCCGCCTCACCTGGCGACAGGAATTCGCCGTCGATGAGCCCGACGAAGTCGTCTCGAAGCGCGGCGAGCTGTGGTACCAGCAGGCCGACCCCGTCGCCCGGTTTCTGATTCACTTTAAAGAGTGGATCAAAGGTACGGAAAAGCGGCCCCTAGACGAACGCCACCTCTTCGACGGCCGCTGGTACGTCGAGGTGCAGTCACAAACCAAGACCGTTCAGCGGCGCGAGGTCCGCCGGCCGGAAGACGCGGGCGACCCCTATAAGGTCGGCGAGGGCGTCTTCCCGCTGCCGTTCGGCCAGAAGAAGGACGACATCGTCCGCGAGTTTGAGGTGGCCCTGCTGCCGCCCGCCGACGACGATCCGAAGGACACCGAGCACCTCCGTCTGACGCCGCGCGCCGGCACACGTACCGGGCAGAACTACAAGGAACTGGACTTCTGGGTGCAGCGCGGCGGCGCGACGGACGGTTTGCCGGTGAAGGTCCGCGTGGCCAAGCTCGACGGTACCGGCAAACTGAACTCGCACATCACGATCACGTTCGGCGACGCGGAGCTGAATAAGGGGCTCCGCGACGGTTTGTTCGAGATCAAGACGCCGACGGGGTACACGGAGCTCGTGGAACGGCTGGAGCCGATTCCCGTTCCGCCGACCCCCACGCCCGCCGGGGCAGGCCGATGAGTGGCCCCCTGCGGCCGTCGTGCCGCGCCTCCCGCGTTTCTTCGGCACTTATGTTCCTGGGAAGCGAAGACTCATGAGCATCCTCGTTGACGACCGGACCCGCGTCATCTGTCAGGGAATCACCGGCAAGGCCGGTGCGTTCCATACGGCGCAGTGCATCGAGTACGGCACGAAGTTCGTCGGCGGCTGCACGCCGGGCAAGGGCGGCACCAAGTCGGAGCACGGTCTGCCCGTCTTTGACACCTGCCATGAGGCGGTCGCGGCGACCGGGGCCGATGCGAGCCTGGTCTTCGTGCCGGCCGCCTTTGCCGCCGAAGCGGCCATGGAGGCGGCCGACGCGGGCATCCGGCTCGTCGTGCTGATCACCGAAGGTATCCCGACACTCGACATGGTGAAGGCCCGCAAGTACCTGGACGATCGCGGGACGAAGCTGATCGGACCGAACTGCCCCGGCATCATCAGCCCCGGCCGGTGCAAGATCGGCATCATGCCCGGCTACATCCACAAACCCCCGACCGGCGGCAGCATGAACATCGGGCTCATCTCCCGCAGCGGCACGCTCACCTACGAGGCCGTCTGGCAGTGCAGCCAGCGCGGCATCGGGCAGACCACCTGCATCGGCATAGGCGGCGACCCGGTCAAGGGGCTCAACTTCATCGAGTTGCTCGATCTCTTCGAGGCCGATCCCCAGACGCACGCCATCGTGCTGATCGGCGAGATCGGCGGCACCGACGAGGAAGCCGCCGCCGCCCACATCGAGAAGAACATCCGCAAGCCCGTGGTCGCGTTCATCGCCGGCCAGACCGCCCCACCCGGCAAGCGGATGGGGCACGCGGGCGCGATCATCTCCGGCGGCGAAGGCACGGCGCAATCAAAGATCGCGGCCCTGCGCGCCGCGGGCATCGCGGTCAGCGACAGCCCGGCGACAATCGGCGAAACGGTGGCGAGAGTGCTGAAGTAGCGGCCGGCTCGCGCGGCACCGGGACGGCAAGCCTCCCGGCGAGCCGCCCCGAGGCTACGTGGGGTGTGTGGGCTGCGCCGGCGGATCCAGCACGTGCCGGGTCTGATCCAGCGCCTTGTGCGTGCCGACCAGGACCAGCACGTCGCCCGGCGCGAGCACAAACTCCGCCGGCGGGCTGGCCACCGGCTTGCCGCCGCGCGTCACCGCCACGATGGTCACGCCGGTGCGGGCCCGCAGGTCGAGGTCGCGGAGCGACTGTCCGACGGCCGGGCTCCCCGCTTGCATGAGATACGTCTGCGTGACGGCGGCTTCGAGCACCGCCAGCCACTCGGCACGAATGGCCTGGTCGGTCGGCCGGCCCCGGAGCATCCCGTAGTGCCCCGCGCGCACGATCGTGACCTGCTGCTCGATCACGTTGTCCGGGACGCCGAACTCCTTGAGCACGTGGGCGAAGATCTCGATGGAGGTCTCGAACTCCTCGGGGATCACTTGCCGGGCCCCCAGTCGGTACAGCGCCTCGATGTCGGTGACGTAGCGCGTGCGGGCCAGTATGTACAGGTCGGGACGGACGGTGTGGGCCTGGGCGACAATCTGCCGCGTGGCCCGCGGCTCGGCGATCGCGATGACCAGCGCGCGGGCGGTGCTCAACCCGGCGCGATGCAGAATGGCCATGCGGGTGGCGTCGCCGACCAGGACGGGGGCGGCGGGGGTGTGCTCCGCGCGGGCGGTGTCGGGGTTCATCTCGATAAC
>CAYWYJ010000024.1:2743-39718 GCA_964462635.1 uncultured Planctomycetales bacterium | reverse complement strand
GGCTGTCTCCTGCGGCGACCCTGCCGGCCTGCCGAGCCGCGGCTCGCCGGGAGGCCTGCGCCCCAAGTGCGCCGCCGAATCGCGCATGCCCATTCGGCAAACGGGGGCGAGCGGGCCCGGCGCCCCGGCCGCGTCGCGCCGCGGAGCGAATACGCCACGGGGGGCTTGAAGGCGGGGCGAACAGGGGCTAATCTGCGCTTCAGTTGGCCGTTGTTCGGGAGTAGGCGCCAATTCTACTTTTGGAGCAGGAGGAGGACCATGAACTCGTTGACTGCGCGATGGTGGGCACTCGGCACGTGCCTATTGGCGGCGGCGGTGGCCGTCGCCCAAGTGGACCTGGTCTATTTCGACGAGAATGGCGGCGGGACCAACCCCCGCGGGCTGTACGACTTCGAGGTGGCCACCGGGAAATCGGCCCTGCGGGCCCCCGTCGGCGGCAGCCAGCGCTTCTTCAGCCTGGACCAGCGGCCGTCGGACGGCGTGGTCTTCGCCGCGGAAGTCGTCACCGGCAACGCCTTGTGGACGATCAATATCGACACCGGGGCCACGCAGTTCGTGGTGAACCACGGGCTGCCGACGCTGGCGGACATCTCGTTCGATCCCAAGACCAACTCGCTCTACGGGATGACCCGCAACGTGCCGTACCAGCTCTACACCATCGACCCGGGCACGGGCGGCTCGACGCTGATCGGCAACCTCGCCAACGAGGTCCGCTGCGGGCTGACCTTCTCCCCCTCCGGCACGCTGTACGGCTTCACGCTCACCGGAGCGCTGTATCGCATCGACCCGAAGACCGCCGGGGTCACGTTCGTCGGCGACTCGGGTGCTCCCATGAGCCTGCTGGAAGACGCGGACTTCACGCCGGACGGCCGCCTGTTCGCGGTGGATTGGTTCGGCTATCTGTTCCAGATCGATCCGAGCACGGGCGCGCGGACGCAGGTCGGCACAACGGGCATGGGCACCGGGCTGACGGCGGTCCTGGGCATTCCCGAGCCGGCGAGCATGGCGCTGCTGCTCGTGGCCGGCGCCGGGTTGCGCCGCCGGCGGTAAGCGCCGAGTCGCGGCTCTACAGGATGTGGCGTTCGGCGCCCCGCTGGGCGCCAGTGTGATTCTGCGCCCGGTAGCCAAAGCGGTGAGCTGCCGCACGTAACCTGAGACAGCGTCGCGACACACGCCGCGCAATCTCCCTTGGGGCGGCTGACAGAACCCACCGCGCAAGTGGTGGGCCGCTCGGCCCCGCACTGGCGTGCGGGGTTCTGAGGGGCGCTCTTAGAGCACCTAACAAAACTACCTGGGGGACCGACCTCTGGTCGGTCGGATGACGGGCCAGAGGCCCGTCCCCCAGGGTTTTGATACAGGCTCTTAGGATTCGGGGGCTCTATTGACACAACCTAAGGGCCGTCCCGACCCCCGGCCCCTCCGGAATCGTCACGCGTGGCCGACCGGGGCGCCGGCCAGGTGCCGGGCCAGCGTGTCGAGGAACGTGCGACGGTCGATGGGCTTGGTCACGTAGTCGTCGCACCCCGCCCGCAGGCATTGCTCACGGTCGCCGGCCATCGCGTGCGCCGTCAGGGCCACGATCGGACCGCGATAGCCGTGGTGCCGCAGTTGGCGGGCGGCGGCATACCCGTCCAATACCGGCATCTGCATGTCCAGCAGCACGACGTCGAACGGATGTCCCGTGGCACGGGCCTGCAACGCCGACGCCACGGCCTGCGCCCCGTTCTCCACCACGGTGACCTCGGCGCCGGCGCGGCGTAGCACGCACGCGATCAGCCGCTGGTTGTCCACGCCGTCTTCCGCCACCAGGAGGCGGCAGTTGGGCAGCGTGCGGGGGGCCGACGGCGGCGAGCCGAGCCCCGCGGCCAGGGTCGCTTCGCCGCACTCCGGGTGGACGAGCGTCACGCCGTCCAGCGGCCCCGTGGGAATGAGTAGTTCACACGTCGTGCCGACGTCGGGGCAACTCTCCACGTTGAGCCGGCCACCCAGGTGCTCAGCAAGACGTCGGCTGATGGCCAGGCCCAACCCCGTTCCGCCGTAGCGGCGGGTCATCGTCTGGTCGCCCTGGGCGAAGGGCTCGAAGGCCCGGGCGAGCTGGTCCCGCGTCATGCCGATGCCGGTGTCGCGGACGCGGAAGCGGAGCTGAGGGGGCGCCGGGTCGGCGACCGCTTCGCACCCGTCGACGAGGTCGATCGTCAACGTCACGCCGCCGCTCGACGTGAACTTGACGGCGTTGCCGAGCAGATTGATGAGGATTTGCCGCAGTCGCGTGGGGTCGGTGCGGACTTGCGGCGGGACCGCGCCGGCATACTCGACGGTGAACGTCAGCCCGCGGGCCTGAGCGCGGGCCCGCATGAGCGACTCCACATCCGACACGAGCGGGATGAGCGGCGAGGGAAGCGCCTCGATCTCCATGCGGCCGGACTCGATCCGGGAAATGTCGAGAATGTCGTCGATGATCCGCAGCAGGTGCTGCCCGTTCCGCAGAATCGTGCGGGCCGCGTCGCGACGTTCGCCCTCGCTGATGCCCGCGTCGTTCAGGGCTTCCGCGAACCCGAGGATCGCGGTCAACGGCGTGCGAATCTCGTGGCTCATGCGGGCGAGGAAATCGCTCTTGGCGCGGCTGGCGGACTCGGCCGTGGCCCGGGCGCGCTCCAGGTCCCGCTCGGCGTTCTTGCGCGCGGTGATGTCCCGTACGACCGCCAGCAAGTGCTGCTGCCCGCGGAACTCCAGCACCTTGCCCCGCACCTCGATATCGAACGCGGTCCCGTCGCGGCGTACGTCCTGCGCCTCGGTGTGGAACTCGTCGGCCGCCCGCAGCATGGCCCGGAAGCGGTGAAAGGCCGCGTGACTGTCGGGATGGATGATGTCCGGCCCCAACCGGCCGATCAGCTCCTGCCGGTCATGGCCGTGCATCCGGCAGGCCGCGGGGTTGGCCTCGACGATGCGACCGTCCACATCGAAGATCAACAGACCGTCGGTGACGGACTCGAAGATGCGCCGATGGTATTCCTCACTGGCCCGCAATTCGGCCACGCTGGACTGTCGCAGGCGTTCGGCCCGCAGCTTGGCGCGCCGCAGCATGAACACCACGCTGCCGGCGGCCAGGCTCACGAGCGTCGCCGGCAAGAGGCCCCACACGGCCGTGCGGCGCATGGACACCAGCCGGCGTTCGTATTCGCCGAGCGTGATGTCCACGCCGACGATCCCGACCTGCTTCCCGGCGGAATCGTAGAACGGGGCGTAGCCGCTAAGAAACGTGCCCCAGGCATCCGTGCAGGGTCGGTCGGTCGTGGTCGCACGGCCCTCCCGCAAGGCGGCGAGCATGGCCGGGTCCGCGTGCTCATAGACCTGCATGAGGCAACAATGATCGTCGACGCCGTCGCCGTCATGGTCGCCGGGCGGGGTCGGATCGAGGACGAAATGGACGCGGCCGCTCTGCTCGATCACGGTGTAGACGAACCGCACGCCGTCTACCGCGCTCTGGAACCGACCCAGGGGCGCGACGGCCCGCCGGTACTCCACGCTGTTTTCCTGCGCCGGATCGACGAAGGTGCGGTGCAGGTCCCCGTCGATCACGGTGGCGGCGGCCACAGCGGCCCGGCGCAGGCCGGCGTGGACCTCGGCCCGGTGGACTTCGCATGCTTTCCGATAAAGCAGCGTGATGCTGGCCCCCGCCGTCCCGAACAGCAGCGCCGCCACGAGCAGGCCGCTGCTCAAGGGGCGCACCAGCGGCGTGCGCCCCGCGGTCGGCCCGGGATGCGGCGGCGAACTGCTCAGCACGCGGATACCTGCACGGCGACGGGCGGCCGCCCGAGCGGGGGGAAGACGCGACCGCGTCCCTGTCATCGGGCGGTTGCTCGCGGGGGATTAGACGCGCGCGGCGTCGCGGTTATCGGAGCCGCGCCCCGGCCCGCTCACGGCGCACTCCGCGTCAGAGCAACCCGTGCTTCTGGAGCCGGTAGCGCAGCCGGTCCCGCGACAGATTCAGCAGCCGGGCTGCCTGCGTCTGGTTGTTGCTCGTCCGCTCCAGCGCCTGCTGAAGCAGGTGGCACTCGAGCCGGCGGAGCTTGTCGAAGTCGAAGCCGTCGGGCGGCAGGGCCAGGTGGTCGATGTCCCACTCCCACGGCTGGTTCTCGCTGCGCCCCAGCACGATGTCATCGGGCGTGAGCGTCTCGCCCCGGCACAGCAGCACCGCCCGCTCGATCACGTTGCGCAGCTCGCGGACGTTGCCGGGCCACCCATAGCCGCGCAGCTTCTGGTAGACCGCGTCCGACAGCCGGGCCACGGGCTTCTTGAACTCCTTGGCAAAGCGGTCCACGAAGTGCTGCGCCAGCAGGCGCACGTCGTCGCCGCGGGCCCGCAGCGGCGGCAGGTGAATGGTCACGACGTTCAGGCGGTACATCAGGTCGCGGCGAAACTGGCCCTGCTCGATCGCCTTCTCCAGGTCGCGGTTGGTGGCCCCGATGACGCGGACATCGACGCCGATCTCACGCGTGCCGCCGACGCGCCGGAAGCGGCGTTCCTCCAGAAACCGCAGCAACTTGGCCTGGAGGGCCGCCGGCATGTCGCCCACTTCGTCGAGGAAGACGGTGCCGCCGTCGGCCATCTCGAACAGGCCCTTCTTCTGGAGTTTGGCGTCGGTGAACGCGCCGCGCTCGTGGCCGAAGAGCTCGCTTTCCAGCAGCGACTCGGACAGCGCGGTGCAGGTAATGTTGACGAACGGGGCGGCGGCGCGGTCGGAGTTGTGGTGGATCACGCGGGCCACCAGGTCCTTGCCCGTCCCGGTCTCGCCCCGCAGGAACACGGTGGACACGCCGGTGCGGGCGACCTGCTTGATCGTCTCGAACAGCCGCAGCATCGACGGGTCGCGTCCGATGATCGCGTCGATGCCGAACTGCTCCTGAAGATGGCGGCGCAGCTCGCGGACCTCGCGCCGGAGCTGCGTCGTCTCCAGCCCCTTGTCCACCGTCAGCAGCAGCTCCTCCATCTGAAACGGCTTGACGATGTAGTTGAACGCCCCCAGCTTGATCGCTTCCACCGCCGTCTCGATCGTGCTGTAGGCCGTCATCATAATCACGACCACGTCGTGGTCGATCTGGCGGACCGCGTGCAGGACGTCCAGCCCGGTGACGTCGGGGAGCCGGTAGTCCAGCAGGATGAGGTCGAAGGCCCCCTCGGCCAGCAGGCCCAGGGCGACCTGCCCGGTTTCGGCCTCGGTCACGCGGTAGCCGCGCTCCTCGAACTTCTGGCGCAGCGACCAGCGGATCAGCGCCTCATCCTCCACGATCAGCACGCGTATGCTCATCCTCGACTCCCAGTCCCTCACCCGGGGGACGCGTCGGCAACTCGACGGTGACCTCGCTGCCCTCGCCCGGCGTGCTGCGAATCGCCAGCCGTCCGCCGTGGGCCTCCACGATCTTGCGGCAGATCGGCAGGCCCAAGCCGGTCCCGCGGGCCTTGGTGGTGAAGAAGGGCTCCAAGGCGCGGCGGGTGACCTCGACCGTCATGCCGCAGCCCCGGTCTTCGATCGTGATCTGCACGCCGCTGTCGCGCGCCGCGGCCGCCAGCCGGACCACGCCGCCCGCGTTTGAAGCCTGCGCGGCGTTGAGCAGAAGATTCATGAGGAGCTGCTCGAGCTGGTGTTCATCGGCCGCCAGGGCCGGCAGGTCGCGCGGCAGCGAGTACTCAAAGCGGATGCGCTCGAACTCCGGCTCCTTGCGCAGCAAGGTCAGCACCCGTTCGACGGCGCGCGGCAAGTCGCAGCGCTGGTAGCGCGGCGGCTTGGGCCGCGCGTACACGAGCAGGTCTTTCACCGAGCGGTCCAGCCGGTTGATCTGCCGCAACACCTCCCCCAGCACCGGCCAGTGCGGGTCGGATTCCTTGAGGTTGGCCCGGATGATCTGGATCGCGCCGCTGATGCCGGCCAGCGGGTTCTTGATCTCGTGCGCCAGCGAGGCCGCGAGCTGGCCGATCTGCGCGAGCTGCTCGGCCTCGCGCAGCCGGGCCTGCATCGCGTCGCGCTCGACCTGCCGCACCTGGGCCGCGTAGCTCTCCTGGTAGCTGTTCAACATCAGCCCCAGTTCGAGCGTCAACAGCTTGTGCAACGCGCCGAGCTTCGCCGCGCCCTCCGGCTCCGCCGACACCACCCGCCGCAACTCCTGCCACACGACCTCCATCGCCACGATCATGAAGTGCTGCGGCAGGCCCACGCGGACGTGGGTGCGGCCGATTTGCGCCCGCTGGCGCACGTAATCGGCCTCGTAGCGCCCGCTGAACAGGCCGCGCAGCCACGCCAGCAGTGACCGTCGCAACGACTCCGCCTGGGTGCTCCCGCCGGTCAGCACCGCCCGGGCCCCGGGGCTGGCGTGGACCGCCCGATAGAAGCGGTCCACGACCGCGGACAGGGCCGGCTCGACCACGGCGGCCAGCGAACGCAGATGGGCCGCGTCCTCGTCGGTGAACGCGACGTACTGCTTCATCTCCTCGAAGACGGTCAACGGCATCCAGGGGATTGTACCCGCCGACGGCGGCCCGCGCCACGCACGGGGGCCGTGGCGCTGTGCGAAGCCCCGCACGGCTGCGGCTTTTCGCCCAGTCGCCCGGCCTGGCGACTTGGGGGCTGTGTGGACCGCGGGGTGTCACGACCCCTGCGCGCCGCGGCCCGGGAGGCCGAGCGGCGCCACGGGGATTGGCACATTGCGTGCATCCGTGGTGCCGCGACGGAGGTCCGCGTGTCACGACCGCCCCGCGCCCAACCTGCTCCCGCCCCCCCGCCGCCGGGCCGCCTCGGCCGTCTCCTGCTCGTCGAGCCGGACACCCTGACGGCGTGGTCATTGTCCACCTACCTGCGGCGGTGGTTTGACGTGCACTGCACGTCGGCGGCGCCCGCGGCGCAGCGGCGGCTACGCCAGCAGTCGATGGACGCTGTCCTGCTCTCGGACCAACTCCCCCGCCGTTCGGTCAACGTGCTTGTCCAAGCCGCACGGCAGGCCAATCCGGATGTTCGCGTCGTCATTCTGGTCGCCGCCGAGACCGAGGCCGCCGCCGTACCGCCCGGTGCCGTGCGGTTGGAGAAGCCGTTCGAGCTGCCGGACGCCGCGCGACTGCTCGGCGTCCCCGAGGCGGAACTGGCCGAATGACGGCACCTCCGGTCCCGGCCGAAAGGGCGAGCCTCCCGGCGCGCCGCGGCTCGGCAGGCCGGCAGGGTCGCCGCAGGAGACAGCCTCGCCCTCCCGCGCCACATGTTCACGCACGGCTACCCGCATCAACATGCGCCACATCGCGCCCACCGTACCGCAAGGCTCTGCCTTGCGAGTGCGGCAAGGCGGAGCCTTGCCGTACGGCCTGGCCCCGCACCGGCGTGCGGGGTCCGGATTGGTGCCCCGAGCGGGGCGGGGGTGGCACGACTGCCGCTAGATTCTCTCGTACGGCACGTAGTCGGGGTACCACATCGAGCTGCGGACGAGGGGATCGATCTCGTTGTCCGGGATCATCCGCCCGATGTTCAGCCGCTTGGCCTCGCGCATCACGTTGCCCGCGATGCGGGCGCTGATCTCGCGGAGCATACCCTGGTCGGGGTACAGCGCGCCGACCTCCAGGCGGTCCGGGGTGATGCACTCGGCCAGCGTCCGGGCCGCGATGGCAAAGAACGACTCGGGGACTTCGCTCGCTTCCGACAAGATCGTCCCCAACCCCACGCCCGGGAAGATGAACACGTTGTTCCCCTGGCCGATCACGTGCTTCCTGCCCTTGTAGACCACCGGCTCGAACGGGCTGCCGGTCGCAATCAGCGCCCGCCCGTCCGTCCATTCGATGGCCTCGGCGGGCGTACACTCGGCCTTCGAGGTCGGGTTGCTGAACGCGAAGATGATCGGCCGCTCCACGTGCTTGGCCATCTCGCGGATGATCTCCTCGGTGAACGTGCCCGGCCGGGCCGTCGTGCCGAAGAGGATCGTCGGCTTGACGCGCCGCACCACCTCCAGCAGATCGTGCGGCCCCTCGCCCTTGAACCCGTGCTCCTTCATCTCGGCCTGGGTCATCGCAAACGGCCGCTTGTGCGGGTCCTTGATCGGTACCCCGTCGTGGACCAACCCCACCGAGTCGAGGAACACTTGTGCGCGGTGGATCTTGGCGTGGTCGTTGGTCTCCATTTCCATCGCCCGCGCCACCAGCCGGCCGATGCCGACGCCGGCCGCACCGGCGCCCGCGTACACGATCCGCTGCTCGGACAGCTTCCCGCCCGTCACGCGCAGGCCGCCGTACAGCCCGGCCACGGCCACGCCCGCCGTCCCCTGAATGTCATCGTTGAAGCAGGTGATCCGGTTGCGGTAGCGGTCGAGCACCATGAAGGCGATGTTCTTGTGGAAATCCTCCCATTGCACGAGAGCGCGGGGGAAGACCTCGCGGACGGCATCGACAAACGCCTCGACGACGCGCTCGTACGCCTCGCCGCGCAATCGCCGGTGCCGCCAACCCATGTAGTACGGGTCGTTGAGCAGCCCCGTATTGTCGGTGCCGACGTCGAGGCTGACGGGCAGCGTCTGGGCGGGGTGGATGCCCGCGCCGGCGCAATACAGGGCGATCTTGCCGACGGGGATGCCCATGCCGCCGGCGCCCTGGTCGCCCAGTCCCAGGATGCGCTCGTTGTCGGTCACGACGATGAGGCGCACGTCCGCGTTGCAGGCGTTGCGCAGCAGTTCCGGAATGCGACCCACGTCATCCGGGGTGATCCAGATGCCGCGCGTCTGGCGGAGAATGTGGCTGTAGAGCTGGCAGGCTTGCCCGACCGTCGGGGTATAGACGATCGGCATCAGCTCAGCCATGTTCTCGACCAGAACGCGGTAGAACAGCGTCTCGTTGCGGTCCTGGAGCGCCGCCAGACCGATGAACTTCTCCAGGTCGGTCCCTTTGGCCCGCACGTGCTCCATTTCCAGGGCAATCTGGTCCTTGATCGCGATCTGCGCCGGGGGCAGCAGCCCGCGCAGCTTGAAAGCATCCCGTTCCTCCGGGGGAAACGCGACCCCCTTGTTCAGCAGCGGGTTACGCAGCACGTCGCGTCCGGTCAGCGACGTGCGTACCTTACCAGCCTTCCAGTCAAATTGGACTCGTGCTTGCGGTTGATCGCTCATCGAAGCTCGCTCCTGTTGCGAGGACTGACCGCCGGCCGCATCCCCGGCCGGCAATCAGGCAGGATACCCGCCGCAGCGAACCGTGTCCAAAGCGCGGCGGGCCGGCGGGGCCTCCCGAACGCCCCAGGACCATGATTGTCGGCCCTGCTCCGTACTACTGAACGGTCGAATCCTTCGCGACGCGGCGAGATTCTCCGGCGGCCAACGGCCGGTGCGGAGCACGGCCGCTACCTTTGGTTGCGGCCCCAGGGCACGCTGAGAAAAACATTGATTCGCCGACAGGGTTGATATATGCTGGCAAACGGAGGCCCGCCCATAAGCCGGCGCTCCGGGCACTTATGCTATGCCCACAGGGTTCCCGGCCCAAGCGGTGAGGCACGATGAGCTGGGACATTTCGCGGTGTACGGAGGCCGGTAGCGCCGGGCACGGGGCACGGCGGCCAGCCGTCCTGATGGTTCCGTTTCATCCATTTCAGTCGGAGTAGGGATATGACGAGGCGACATGCATTGGCTGCGTGGGCCGCGCTGTTCGCGGTCGCGGCCGTCGGATCGGCGTGGTCCGGACCGGCGGAGAACGAGTTGAGCCTGCCCGGCGGGCCGGTATTCCATGTGACACCCCACACGGTCACGGACCTGCGGACGCTGGAGGTGCCGGGCACCGACGGCGTGGCGGTCCTGTGGACGGAACTGCTGCCCGAGGGCGGCGCGGAGCACTACTACGCGATCAGCCTGGACGGCCAGAACTTCTCCCGGGCGTTCCCCACCACCAACCGGATCGAGCTGCGCTACGCCAGCTTCGACCCCTTGGCGGACGTCCCCGAGGTGCCCGCCGAACTGGCGGCGGATGCCAACAACCGGATGTTCATCGTCCAGTTCCACGTGCAGCCGCTGGAGGCATACCAGGACATCCTGACGGCCCTCGGCGTGACGATCCACGCCTTCCTGCCCGAGCACGCCGTCATGGCCGAACTGCCGGCCGGCACGCAGGATGTCGTGGCCCAGCTTCCGTTCGTGCGCTGGGTCGGACCGCTACACCCGGCGTACAAGCTGGACGAGTCGATTCTCGCGGCGCTCCAGTCCGGGGCCGACTTCGACAGTTATCAGAACTACTCGGTGATGGTCTTCGGCCGCGGGATGGAGTCGCAGAACGCCGTCATTGACCTTATCAAGACGATGGGCGGCGACGTGATGACGACGGCGCCGGACGGCTTCCGCATGACCGTGACGCTGACGTTGCCGCAAGTGCTGGCGGTGGCCCGGCTGAGCGAGGTCCACTTCATCGACCCGTGGGGCCCCGGCGAGACCGACATGGACATCGTGCGCCAAATCGGCGGCGTCAACGACATGTACGCGCTGGGCTTCAAGGGCCAGGGCGTCCGCGGCGAGGTCTTCGACACCGGCGTGGCCAACCACCAGGAATGGAACGGCCGGCCGGTGCTGTGGCACAAGACGTCCGCAACCGACTCGCACGGGACGGCGTGCTACGGCGTCAACTTCGCGTGGGGTGTGGTGGCCCAGGCCCGCGGCATCAACCCGGAGCGTGAAGAAGGCGTCGCGTTTTACTACAACAACTCGACGCAGTTCGGCGGGTCTTACACGCGTCTGGCCATGAACCAGGAAGCGACCGACCCGAACGGCCAGTTCCGGTCGATGTATCAGACCTCGAGCGTCGGCAGCCCGCGGACGTTCACCTACACCACGATCTCGGCCGAGACCGACGACTACCTGTTCAAGGTCGATTACCTGAGCTGCCAGTCGCAGAGCAACGCCGACCTGAACCAGGATTCGCGGCCGCAGGCGTGGGCCAAGAACATCCTCAGCGTCGGCGGCATCACCCACAACAACACGCTGTCCCGCACCGACGACTACTCATCGGGTAGCACGGGGCCGGCGTCCGACAACCGCATCAAGCCCGACCTGGCCCACTTCTACGATAGCGTCTATACAACGTATTCAACGAGCTTCAGCGGCTACGGCGAGTTCGGCGGCACGTCCAACGCCACCCCCTGCACCTGCGGCCACACCGGCCTGATGATGCAGTTGTGGCACGAGGGCGTGTTCGAGGGGCACGGCGGCGGACCGTCGGCTTTCGCCGACCGGCCCAAGTCCACCACCGCCAAGGCGATCATGATCAACACGGCCTACCGGTACAACTGGAAAGCCGGCGGGTCCAACGCCAACATGTACCGCGATCGCCAGGGCTGGGGCATGGCCGACCTCGCCAAGCTCTATGCCAACCGCGCGAAGATGATCATCATCGACGAAACCGACGTGCTCCGGCCGCTGGACGTCAAGGAGTACAAGGTCAACGTGCCGCAGGGCGAGCCCGAGTTCGCGGTGTCGATGGTCTACATCGACCCGCAGGGCAACCCCGCCAACCAGACCCAACACCGCATCAACGACCTCACGCTGAAGGTGATCTCGCCTTCCAACGTGGTCTACTGGGGCAACAACGGGCTGCGCGACGACAACTTCTCCACGCCGGGCGGCAACCCCAATACCAAGGACACGGTCGAGAACGTCTTCCTGTTCAACCCCGAGCCGGGCGTCTGGACCGTCCAGGTGCGCGGCGATGAGATCGTGCAGGATGCGCGCCTCGAAACCCCCGAGCTCGACGCCGACTACGGCCTCGTGATCCGCGGCGTGCTGCCGTGCTCGTCCGCCGGCGTCATCTTCCTGAACGCCGGCGGGTATTCGTGCTCGTCCGTGGCCACCATCCAGGTCATCGACTGCGACCTGAATCAGAACCCGAACCAGGTCGAGACGGTGCAGATCACCATCGACTCGACCTCCGAGCCCGCCGGCGAACCGGTCATCCTGACCGAGACCGGCCCCGGGACGGCGGCGTTCCAGGGTTCGATCCCGCTGAGTGCCACCAACGCCCCCGGCGTCTTGTGGGTCGCGCACGGCGACTTGGTGACGGCGACCTACATCGACGCCGACAACGGCCAGGGCGGCTACAACGTCGTCGTGACGGCCACGGCGACCGTGGACTGCCAGGCACCGCAGATCGCCAACGTGCAGAGCACCGTCAGCCCGAACACGGCGACGATCACGTTCAATTCCAATGAGCCGGTCCTGGCGACCGTCTATTACGGCACGACCTGCGGCCAGCTCACGCAGCAGGTGTCCACCACGCAGTACGCCACGTCGCCGGTCATTCAGCTCACCGGGCTCACCCCGACGACCCGCTACTACTTCGCCGTCGAGGCCAAGGACAAAGTGGCGAACACCACGTATGACAACAACGGCGGGCAGTGCTACACCTTCCGCACACTCGTCGGCCCCGGCCCCGTTTACACGGTCAATATGGACACCGACCCCGGCTGGAGCATCTCCGGCGGGCAGTGGGCGTGGGGTCAGCCGACCGGCCAGGGTGGCGCCTATGGCGGGCCCGACCCGACCAGCGGCTACACCGGCCAGAACGTCTACGGGTACAACCTGAACGGCGATTACGGCAACAGCATCCCCGAGTACCACCTGACCTCGACGCCGTTCGATTGCACCAACGTGTCGCAGACCAAGCTCCGCTTCTGGCGGTGGCTGGGCGTGGAGCGGTTCACCTACGACAAGGCCTACGTGCGTGTCAGCAACAACGGCACGACGTGGACCAACGTGTGGCAGAACCCCGACGCCGAGACCGCCGACCGGACCTGGGTCTTCCAGGAGTTTGACATCTCGGCCGTGGCCGACGGCCAGGCCACCGTGTACCTGCGGTGGACGATGGGACCGACGGACACGTCGTGGACGTACTGCGGCTGGAACATCGACGACGTGGTGATCTGGGGCATCGTCCCCGAGCCGTACCTGCCGGGCGACCTCAACTGCGACGGGAACGTGGACTTCGGCGACATCAACCCGTTTGTCCTCGCCCTGACCAACCCGGCCGGCTACGCCGCGAAGTACCCCAACTGCAACATCATGCTGGCCGACATCAACGGTGACGGCCGCGTCGACTTCGGCGACATCAACCCGTTCGTCCGGCTGCTGACCGGACCGTAACCACGACTCGCCGGACCGCGGGCCGCCCCCCCGGGCGGTCCCGGCCCGCGACAAGTTGGGTGCTAATCCCGCCGCCCCCGTTGCTCGCAGCGGGGGCGGCTTTTCATTTCGGCGCGGGCCTGACCGATGCCGGGCGCCACCGCATTGCCGGAATCTCCGTGCGCGGTATCGACGGCCATGTTCAAAGTCCAGGACACCGGCCGGCGCGGCGTCGGTCACGCCGCTTATCTCGCTTTTGCCGAATCGCGCGCTAGACTCCGGTGTGTTCGCGGCGCGTGTCTGGGGCGCGGCGGCTGCTCGTCGGTATGACGCCTGGCTCGCCACCCCGGGCCCAGAGAAGCAAACGATCGCAACAGGTCTTGAGCAACGTTCGATGCGACAGCTTCTCGCGCGCCGAGTGGCCGTCTGTTCGATGTGCTGAATCAGCGTGCGTGAATCCGCGCCGCGCGCCGCACAGCAAGGCTCCGCCTTGCCGCAGTCGCAAGGCAGGGCCTTGCGGTACGGTTGGCGCGGCATTGCGCACGGTGAGTCAGTGTGGTAACCGCAGGCCTCGTGGCCTGGGGACCGTCTCTCCCGCCCGCGGCAGGCGACCGCCGGCGCGGTTGGTCGTCGTTGTGGTCATCCGAGGCGCGGCGGGTCGTTCAGCCGAGCGGGCGCGCGTCCGCGCCGCAACCCGATGAGGAAACGTGCCCATGAGAACCGTTGGATCGCAGCAGAGAACGTGGCCGGTCCGCTTGGCCCTGGTCGCCCTCGCGGTGGGAGGCGCCCCGCAAATCATCGGCGCCGACGTGCCCTTCACGTATCGCCGGGGCGGGATCCCCGATCTTGATCAGAGGCGCCAGGTCGCCGGCGGCCACTACGGCCTGCCCAACAACGGGGAGATGTACTGCGCCCCGACCAGCGCCATGAACTGCCTGGCGTACATCGCCAATCACGGCTACGGCTGGATGGAGCCCAACGGTTACCGCGACTGGCAGAGGCCGGACCTGTATGACGTCGCCGGGATCGAGATCTGGAAGATGGGCGTCTTCATGAACACGGATGAGAACAGGGGCACCACCGGGGCCAGCCACATCCAGGGCATCAAGGACTGGTTTGACTCGTGGGGTCTGCTCGCGGACTTCACCGTCGTCGGGCAGTGGGCCAGCGGCGGTTCCTGTCCGACCCCCAATGACCTCGCGGACGCGGCGCTCCAGGGCGGCCTCGTGATGCCCATCGTCGGCTGGTACAGCCTCATGGGCGACCAGTACACGCGCACCGGCGGACACGTCCTGGCCATGAGCAAGCTCGTCGGCGCCGCCGGCCCCACCTACACCATCACGTGGCGCGACCCGGGCCGGGACGAAGGCGTGCATACCAAACAGTCTACCTTCGCTACCGAAACGTACACGCTCTCCTCGGTCACGGCGACGTTCGACGGCAGCGCACGCACGCAATTCCGCGTCCAGGGATACAACAGCGGCACGAGCGCCGGCTTCCTGGACGGGTTCGTGGTGGTCACGCCCAAGTACGCGTTGACTTCCGCGCCCGGCGACTTCCAGTTCGATCTCTACACCCTGGGAGAACTGCTGGGCGGCCCCCTCCGCCCCGCGCACGTGACGGCCCTGGGCGGCATCCGCGCCGCCGCCCTGCACGCCAGCATGTCCAGCGTCGCCTACGTCACCATCCCGGACGGCAACAACCGGAGTGCCTTGCGCGTGCTGGACCCGCTTTCCGGTGAAAACCGGTTGATCGAGTGGCCCATCTCGGGGGCGACGAAGATCGCGGTGAGCCGCCAGCGCCGGGCCTACGTCCTGACCGCGGGCGGGATCCAAGTGCGCGGCTACGATCTGGATCAACTGCAAAGCAGCTTCACCGCGCAGTTGCCGCAGTACCTGAACACGCTGGCGTACGACGACCTGCATGATTTCGTCTACGTGCTGGGCACCGTCAACACGCGCCTGGTCCGGTACCCGGCCGATCTCAGTACGCCAGTCGACGTGCAACTTCCGGGCGGGCTGATCCTCAACGCCGACGCCCCCATGTTCGTCAGTCCAGTGACGGGCCACATCTGGATTGCCAGCCAATGGGCCGCGGCGCTCTACGAACTGGGCATCGACGAGAACGCGGTCGCCACGCTGCTCAACACCGTCAGTAACCCCGCACTGGCAAACGCGGTCGGCCTGTCGGTGGACGATCGCGACCACGTTTTCGTGAGCACCAGCACGGAAGTCGGCCTGGAGTTTGCCCCGGACGGCCAGGGCGGGTTCCAACGCGTATCCCCCTCGGTCCTGGACGGCAAGACCTTCGGCAAGGTCATCGCCCTGAGCTTCTCGCGCTCGAACTTCGACCCGGCCACCATGATCGGCCCCGGCTACGACGACGTGCTTCCGACCGAATTTGCCCCGTCGGTCTACGACGGCGCTCCGAGCCCGTTCGACGAGGACAGCGATGGCTGGAAGGTCGTGGGCTTTGACGCCGGGTATCCGCCGCCGCCGTTCGGGGAAGTCGATCCAGTCTGGACGCCCACGGGTGGCAATCCGGACGGGGCGATCCAGACCACCGACGTGTACGCCGAGACGTTCTTCTCCGCGCCGGACAAGTTCCTCGGCGACCGCACGTCGATGTACGGCGGGACCCTTGCCTTCGACGTGCTCATCAACGGCAGCGACGGCGTAGCGCACCCGGCGGTGATCCTCGCGGGGGCTTTCAAGTACTTGTACTACAACGCCGACCCTACGGAAGCGGGCGTGTGGACGACGCGCGTGATCCCGCTGTCGGAGGGCGGCTGGCGGCTCGACGACTGGCAGGGCCCCGAGGCCAGCGCCGACGACCTGCGCGAAGTCCTCAGTGACCTGCGCGGTCTGTACATCAACGCCGCGTGGTGGGCGGGGCCCGACGACACCCTGCTCGACAACGTGTACGTGGACGCGGACCCGGTGCTGGCCGGCGACCTCAACTGCGACGGAAACGTGGACTTCGGCGACATTAATCCGTTTGTGCTGTATTTGTCGAACTTCGCCGGCTGGCAAGCCACCTACAGCCGCTGCCCGCCCCAGAACGGCGACATTAACGGCGATGGTCAATATCCATCCTTCGGCGACATCAACCCGTTCGTCCGGCTGCTGACCAACCCGTAACCGCAACCGCCCGGACCGCGGGCCGCCCACCGGGCGGCTCCGGCCCGCGAGAAGCGGACCGCTAATCCGACCGCCCTCGTTGCCTGCAGCGGGGGCGGCTCGTTATACTGGGAAGTGCGGGATGGGCGCCTGTTGTGCCGCCGTTGCCAAACCGAGCACCGTCTCGGCGGCGCGCGCTGTCGGGTTGGCCAACGGGTGGACGGAGCGGAAAGGCGCCTCCCAGGCGCGGACACGGGCCCACGCCGCCATCTTCCCGCGGACTGTGAGGGTGCGCTGGCCACGCTGGGCACGGGGTCCGGCGGGCGTTTCCGAAGTTCTTGTTGGCGAAGGAGAAAGGACATGATGGGCATTCGAAGCGCTTGTGGGCCGGCCGTCGCGCTGGCGGCCCTCCTGCTCGCCGCCCCGGCGTGGGGCGGGCCGGCCGAGCAGCCGGTAAGCCTCTCGAGCGGAACCGTGGTCCACACGACGTTGAACGCGGTGCTGAACCTCCGCGCGATCGACGTACCCGGCAGCACCACCGAACTGCTGGTCTGGGAAGAACTGCAAGCGGACGGACAGGTCACCCCCTATTTCGCCGTCAGCTTCGACGGTCGGACGGCGGACCGCGTGACCGCCACGTCGTACGATCTCAAGCTGCGGCACGGGGAGTTCGACCCGCTGACCGACGTCCCGGCCCCCAAGGCCGGACTGGCCGCCGACGAATCGTGCAATCTGTACCTCGTGCAGTTCTGGACGCAGCCGCTGGAGGAGTTCCGGCAGCAGATCACGATGCTGGGCGGCACGGTGCGGGTGTTTGTCGCTAACCACGCGCACGTCGTGCAGATGGGCCCGGCGGTGCGGGACGTGGTCGCCACGCTGCCGTACGTCCGCTGGATCGGTCCGCTGCACCCGGCGTACCGGCTCGACGAGGCCATGATCGACCACTGGGCGCAGCGCGACGAGCTGTTCCCGTGGCAGCGCTACAACATCGAGGTGTTTGAGCCGGAGTTCAAGCCCGTTGTGGCCGCCCGGATCGCGGCCATCGGCGGCACCGTGGACGGTCCCGACGCCGGTAAGTGCCTGGTCTTCGCGACGTTGACGCCGGCGCAGCTCGCGCAGGTGGCCGGGTGGAATGAGGTTTCGTTCGTCGATCCGTGGGCGCCCGACGAAGACGACATGGACATCGCCCGGCAACTGGGCGGCGCGAACTACATCTACAGCCAGGGCGGCTACACCGGGCTGGGGCTGCGCGGGGAGGTTTTCGACAGCGGGTTCAACCTGACCCACGTCGACTTCCAGCATCACCCGTTCATCCTGCACACGCAGGTCAACACCGCCTCGCACGGGGCCTCGACCTCGGGCATCTGCTTCGGCGACGGCACCGGCAATCCGCAGGCCAAGGGCATGTTGCCGGAAGGCCAGGGCGTGGTCGCCTGCTACAGCTACGTGAACTGGGAGGGCGGCGGCCGCTACGCCCACATCGGCCAGACCGTCAACGACTACCAGTGCGTCTTTACCACGTGCAGCTTCGGCAGCAGCCAGACCGTGGCTTACACGACGATTTCGGCGGAGATGGACCGGGCCCTGTTTGACTTCGACCACGCCCACACGCAGTCGCAGTCCAACACCGGGAACCAGACCTCCCGCCCGCAGGCCTGGGCCAAGAACATCATCTCCGGCGGCGCGCTGTATCACTACAACACGCTGACCATGAACGACGACATGTGGAACGGCGGCGCCAGCATCGGCCCGGCGACCGACGGCCGCATCAAACCCGACCTGTGCGCGTTCTACGACCAGATTCTCACGACCACCACCGGCAGCACGACCGCCTATACGACCAACTTCGGCGGAACCAGCGGGGCCACGCCGATCATCGCCGGCCACCTGGGGCTGTTCTTCCAGATGTGGGCGGACGGCATCTTCGGCAACCCGGTGAATCCGAGCGGGACGATCTTCGAGAACCGCGCGCACATGACCACCGCCAAAGCGATGCTCATCAACCACGCGACGCAGTACCCGTTCAGCGGGACGTCGCACGACAAGTCGCGGTTCAAGCAGGGCTGGGGCTGGCCGAACCTCCAACGCATGTACGACATGCGCCACACGACGCTCATCGTCAACGAGACCGACATCCTTCAGAACTTGCAGACCAAGACGTACTACGTCACGGTCCCGTCCGGCGAGCCCGAGCTGCGGGTCACGATGACCTACGCCGATCCGGCCGGAACCCCGCTGTCCAACCAGCACCGCATCAACGACCTGACCCTGAAGGTCACGGCCCCCGGCGGCGCGGTCTACTGGGGCAACGTGGGGCTCAAAGAGGCCAACTACTCCACCGTCGGCGGGTCGGCCGACACGAAGGACACGGTGGAGTGTGTCTACGTGCTCAACCCCACGCCCGACGTGTGGACGATCCAGGTCATCGCCAGCGAGATCAACCAGGACAGCCACGTCGAGACGCCGGAGGTCGACGCCGACTACGCCCTGGTCGTCAGCGGCGTCCAGCTCTACATGCTCGGCGACCTGAACTGCGACGGGCACTTCGATTTCGGCGACATCAACCCCTTCGTCCTGGCCCTGACCAACCCGGCCCGGTACGCGATCGTGTACCCGAACTGCAACATCATGGCCGGCGACATCAACCGCGACGGGCGCGTTGATTTCGGCGACATCAACCCGTTCGTCGGCATGATCCCGCCGCAGTAGGAACCGCTGACAGAACCCACCACCCAAGTGGTGGGCGGCGTGGCCCCCGCACTGGCGTGCGGGGTTCTGACAGGTGCTTTTGTTCACTGCCGGCCTCGGTGGGTTGCGGACGCCGGTGCGGCCGGGCCCTCCTCGCCGCGGCCGCGTCGGCGGTCCCGGCCCCGAGGTCGGTGGAGAAAGAAAGTGGGCCGGGGGCTGTGCCGCCCGGCCCGAACCGAGAAGTGAGAACACGTTATAAGCGAGCTCGCCGCGCTTACCGCAGCAGCGCCAGCACCTGCGCGCTCTGCTGGTTGGCCAGGCCGAGCAACGACATGGCCGACTGCAAGAGCACGTTCTGGCGGTTGAGCTCGGCGCTGGCCACGGCGTAGTCCACGTCGCGGATGACGCCCTTGGCCTTCTCCAGACCCTCACGGACGTCGTTCAACGAGTTGAGCGACGTGCGGACCTGGAACTTCTGGAAGCCACCGATGCGGCCGCGCAGCGTCGAGACCTGGAGGGCCGCCTTGCGGGCAATCGTGGCCGCCTGGTTCGGGTCCTCCAGCAACGAGTTGTCGCCGCCGCTGGCCAGCGACTTCAGGTAACCGTCGGCGATGGTGCCGAGTTGCGCGGTGAACACGCCGTCGATGCCGAGCGTGGCCCGCGTGCTCCCGTCCGTGCCGAGTTGGAAGGTGGCGCCGCTCTTGCCGTCGCCATCGCCCCAGATCCAGATTTCGGCGGTGCTGGTCAGCGTGCCGATCTCGAACGAGACGCCGACGCCGTTGCCGGTGTAGTTGACGTGGTCGCCGTCGACCGCCGTCTTCTGGCCGTTGACGGTGACCTCGGCGTCCGCGCCACTGTCACTGAGGTCGGCCACGCCGCTGCCCTGGATCAGCTTGGTGCGGACGAAGGCATCGGTGCCCTTGTCCACGCTGTACAGGTGCAGGACGGCGCCGCTGACGATGGCCGACACGCCGGTCTGGTTCTTCGCCTGATTGACCTTGGCCGCCACGGACGAGACGTTCTCCGTGGACAGGGCGGTGATAACGGCCGTGCCGAGCTTGCCCTGGACCGAGAACGTGCTGTCCTCGCCGGCGCTGGTGGTCATGACGTTGGTCACGTCGGCGTGCGCGGCGCTGTTGACCATCTGCACCGTAAGGGTCAGGCCGCTGATCGCGTCGATTTCCGGCGAGCGGCTGTAGATCTTCACGTCGGTGATGTCACCGGCGGTGCCGGACACCGTGTAGTTGATGCCCAGCGACCCGTCCAGCAGCTTCCGCCCGTTGAAGTTCGTGGTGGACACGATGCGGTCGATCGACGCCAGCGCGTCGTCGATCTGGGCCTGGTTGGCCGCGACCTCCTCGCTGGTGAGGGCGGCGTCGTTGGCCGCCTCGTTGGCCAGCCGCTGAATCTCGTTGACGAGGTTCTGGACCTCGGCCAGTGCGTTGTCGGCCACCCCCAGCACCGCGTCGGTCCGCTGGTTGTTGGCGATACCGGCCTTGACCGCCGTCAACTCCCCATCGAGTTTCGTAATAGCCAGCAAACCGGCCGGATCATCCGCACCGCGGTTGATCTTGGAGCCGGTGGCCATCTGGTGCAACACGTTTTCCTGCGCTGTCGATGTCCGGTTGAGGATGTTCAGCAGCGACAGCGTACCCACATTGTTGACTGTCAACGCCATGTCGTTTCTCCTTGCAGCCTTTCGCGAAAAGGAACCTTCCAGCAGCGTTCAAAACGCCGCCGACGAAAGGCAAACGTCCGCGCGGGTTATCCGCGGCGCCCGCGCGGCCGTCCGGAAACCCGCCGCGCGTCCGAGAGAACCCCCCGCGTTGGTGGCGCTCGACCCCGCTTTACAAGGCGTGCGGCGCGCGGCGGCGCCGCGCGCACTGGGACGTACAGAAATCCGTCAAGTGCTCAGTAACGATTTCCCCCACCTCCCCGGTTCCGATACACGCGCCGTGCCGCCCGGACGGCGCCCCGCCCGCGCGTCAGAGCGCCTCGTTCAGCGGCCGCGCGATCATCCGCTCCAGGTACGGCCGGTACGTCGGCCCCCCGTTGATCGTGCAGAACGGGTACATTCCGTCCGGCGTGCTGTAGAGGATGACGCAGCGGCGGATGCGCTCGGTGTCGTAGTTGTAGCGGTCCATGAAGTGCATGCCGGCGGCCATCACCGTGCGGTAGGTCTTGCGACCCGGGTCGCCGCGGCCGACCGCTTTGTTGGTCAGACCGCGGAGCGTGTGCAGAAACGTGAAGGGCGTGACGCGGAAGTCGCGTTCGCGCCAGCGGTAGCTACGCAGGAACGTCAGCACGATGTCCAGCTTGTCCCGCCAATTCGCCAGCGCCCCCGGCCGTTGCCGCTCGATCCGCGCGGCCAGCTCGTTGAAGCCGTCCAGCAGCTTCACCATGTCGAACAGCTTCGGCACCGGAATCGCCTGATGATCGGGCGTGACGAAGAAGTACGTCCCGAACGCGCAGTCGCTGTGGCAGCTCGGGCGGATCTTCGGCTGGCCGTCCACCGTCTGCATGATGCGGGCCAGCGGCGTCATGAAGTTCAGCGGGAAGAAGTCGCGGCGGACGTCGGCCCCGCTGCACGCCGCCAGGTCGTGGGCCAGGTCGCCCAGCGTGTACCGCTGCTGCGCCAACTGCTGGTGGCTGATCCGCCCCGTGAACGCGACCGGCTGATACGAGATCGCGCTGACGACCTCCGCGTTCTCGACCGCAAACCGGAATATCTTGCCCACCTGGTCGTCGTTCACACCCCTGACGATCGTGGGCACGAAGCAGACCTTCATCCCCGTCCGCCGGCAGTTCTCGATCGCCCGCAGCTTCTGTTCGAGCAGCGCGCGGCCACGCAACCGCCGGTAGTCATCCTCGTCCAGTCCGTCGAATTGCAGGTAGAGCGTGTGCAGGCCGGCCTCGGCGGCCCGGGCGGCGAAGTCCGGCTCGGCGACCTTCAGACCGTTCGTGGCGATCTGGATGTGCGAGAACCCCATCTCGCGGGCCGTGGCCACGATGCGGACGAAATCGGGGTGCAGCGTCGGCTCGCCACCGGTGAACTGGATCGCCGTCGCCGGATACGGGTGCTGGGCCCGCAACGCCCGCAGGTACTCGACGACCAGCTCGTAGTCCGGCTCCGCGACATAACCCGCCTGGTTGGCGCTGGCGAAGCACACCGGGCAGGTGAGATTGCAGCGGTTGGTCAGGTCGATCTGCGCCAGACACGAGGCGCTGTGGTGCTGCTGGCACAGACCGCAGTCGGTCGGGCAGTGCGTGCCGCCGGCGACCTGCGGCCGATGGACGCCGCGCTCGTCCTGCCACCCCGACCGCGTGCCCTTCAGGTACAGCTCGACGTCGGTGTTGATCTTGTCGCGGAAGTAGCCGTGCTCGGGGCAGGTCTTCTCGATCCACACGACGCGGTCGTGGACGAAGTAGCGGCCGAGAATGAGGCACGAGCACTCCGGGCACAGCGTTTCGACCGTCTTGGGCAGCTCGGTGACGATCGGGCGGATCGGGAAGCCGCTGTAAGTCTCCGTGGGCTGGCGGTGGTGGGCGAACCCGCGCGGCTGCTTCACGAACAGCACGTCGTGGTGCCGCTCCCGCCGCGGGCCGCAGCGCGGGCACGTTGTTTCCAGGTAGATGGCGTCATCCGTGTCCCCGTAGACGAGCTGCCCCGGCACCGTGTCACCACACCCCGCGCACCACCACTGCCCAACCCACGGCAACCCCTCCCGGCCGCGCTGCACGGGCGCGTAGCGTCGCATCGCGAGCTTGTATTTCTCCAACTCCGTGACCGCGCTTTCCGGCGTCACGGGGTCGCGGCGAAGCGCATCGACGGGCCGGTGCAGGATTCCCGAGTGCGGCGCAGCGGGGCAACCCATCGGCGGCGGCCCCGGCAGTGGGGCCGCGGGCGGCACAAACGGGCGCAACGTGCCGTCCTGCGGCGGCTCGGGGGCCCGCGCCTGCGGGGCGGCGCGATCGATCCGGCGTTTCCCATCCGTGGCGGTCGTTCGATCCATAGAGAGCTCAGACTGATTATCAGACACCCGCGCCGGACCGCAAGTTAGGGCGGCGGACGTCTAGCGCTCCGATGCCTGACGTAGGATTGCACGCGGTTACTCAGTCGCTGAAATACGCCGGGTAGACGCGCGGGCGGCGCTTGCGGCGCTGGTAGGCCCGCGCCAAGTCAAGGAATATCTCCAGGTCGCGGTCGATGTGCCCGCCGACCTTGTCGAAATACAGCGAGCGGATCGGCAGGTCGTCGTGGTCGGCGCTGACGGCGGGATACACAGCCTCGCTGGCGATGCCGTTCATGCAGGTGAACGGGCTGATGTCGATGATCCCATCCGCCCCCTTGTGGTACAGGTACACCGCCTTGCCGACGCTGAGCGTCATCTCGCCCAGCGCGCCGGTCGCCGGCAGATACGGCTCGGAGTGGTCCAGCACGGTGCGAACATCGTGCGGCTCCTCGTACCCGCGGAAATCCTCCTCGACGGGCGACAGCAGCGTCCGCTCGTACTGCTGCTGCACGTACTGCTTGAGCTTCAGACCCCAGTAGCCGAGGTTCGCGCGTCCGTGGGCCTGGGCCCACTCCGTCTGCCGACACCAGTTCGTGTACCACACCCACTCGCTGATGTCCGACAGCCAGCACTCCCCGCCGAGCTTCTCGGTCCGCCGCACCGCGTCCTCGTTGCTGAACGTGTTGAGGCGGCAGTAGATCTCGCCCACGACGCCAATCAGCGGCCGGCCCTTGACGTACCGCGCGGGGACGGCGCGGAAGCGGTCGCGCGTGCGGCGAACGACCTGCGTGAGTCGGGCGACCCGGTCGTTGGTGTCCAGCCCCGGTTCCGCCAGCACTCCGCCGAAATCCTCGACGGCCTGACGATAGGCCGCGTCGGCGTCGCCCGCGGTCGTCTCGTACGGCCGCGTCTTCAGCAGGAAGCGCAGGCACAGGTCGCCGCAGACGATCGCCAGCCAGGCGGTGCGGACCATCTCGGCGGCGTGCGCGCCGATGCCGTCGTAGCCGTCGTTGCTGTTGGGCGAGAACACGACCACGTCCTGGAAGCCCTCCTGGTCCAGGACCTGCCGCAGGTACGGTGCATATTGCCCGAAGCGGCACGGGCCGGGCGCCCGCGGCATGAAAAACGCCAGCTTCCGCGGGTCGGCGCCGGGCGCCCGGCAAATCTTGAGAAAATCGCCCAACGTGACCTTGTGCGGCAGGCACTCCTCGCCGCTGCTGTGCAAGCCGCCTAGCTCGAGCGTGTGCTCGTCGGAGTCGGGCGTGGCGTGGGCGTCAACGCCGACCGAGCGAAAGGCGGCCGCGATCAGCCGGGCACCGGCGTACGCCATTTGGGGGATGTAGAGGGTTCGGCCGGCCAGACCTGCTCGGCCGGTTGGCTCTTGCACGGTTTCCACCATCGCAGGATTCCCTTGCTGTCCAGGTAGGCCTCGCAACGCGTCATCATGCCGGCGTCGTTGGAGTGCCCGTCGAACTGGAGGGTCAGGAACGGCTTGCCGCGCGCCGCCGGTCGGATGAACCCCTTGAGGAACGAGTCGGGCCCGCACTTGAAGTTCGTGACGTAGATGATGTGGAGGTTGGGATGGCGGGCGACGAGCTTGCCGGTCGCCAGGATCCGCCGCCCGTACGCCCAGTACATGTTGTCGCAGATGTCGCCGACGTCGACACCCTTGACGGGCAGCGCGTCGATCGGCAGCACGTTCACGCCGTACTGATCGCGCAGCTTGCGGGCGACGGCGAGGCTGACGCCGGTGTCGTGGATGTTGTACGGTCGGCCGACGAGGACCATGCCGGGCTCGCCGGTCTTTTCGAGCGTGGCCAACGCCTGCCGACCCGCCGCGAGGTAGTCGGTCTGGAAGCGGCGCAGCGCGGCCAGACCGGCGTCGAACGCGGACCGGGCGGTCTTCTCGGCGACGCCCAGCTCCCCGACCACGCGGACCAGCACGTTCCGCACTTCGTCCATGCCCTGCTGGAAGCTGACCGTCGGGCACAGCACGCGGCCCGGCCAGTGGCGAAATCGCGGCGTCTGGCGCAGGACATACGGCAACGTCTGCCCCCACGGGCAGACGTAGCTCTCCAAGTCGGGAACGCGCTCTTCGGCGGTCAGGATGTTCGGCACCCAGAGGTAGTTGACGCCGGCGTCGAGCAGTTCGACCGCGTGGCCGTGCGCGACAATGATCGGGAAGCACGGTTCGGCGACGGTCGTCTCCAGCCCCCGTCGCACGGTCTGCCGGTTCGTCGGCGCCGACACCACGACCTTGAAGCCGCAGTCGCGGAAGAAGCGCCGCCACAGCGGCAACAGGTCCCATGTGTACATCGCCAGCGGAAGGCCGATCGTCGGCCGCCGGTCGCCGGCCGCCGCGTCGGCCGCCCGGTCGGCGGGCGTGTCGTCGGCGTTCAACAGCTCCCATCGCAGGGCCACCAGGTCGGGAATCACGGGCCGGCGGTCGGTCTTGACCTGCTTGCGGAAGCGGTCGGAGCACTTGTCGCCCCAGAAGGTCTTGGCGCCCTGGACGCTGAACTCCTGGATCGAGCACTGGTTGCCGCAGCCTTTGCACGTGAACTCGCGCAGCGTGTAGTCCACCTGCGACAAGTCGTAGCCGCGGAACCGCGTGCCCCCGCCCGTCGCGCCCACCTTCTCCTTCGCCAGCAGCGCCGCCCCGATCGCGCCGAGCACGGCGTTGTGCGGCGGGACGATGATGGGCTTGTGGCAGACGATGCTGAACGCGGCGGCCACGGCGTCGTTATACGCCGTGCCGCCCTGGAAGAAGATGCACTCGCCGATCGGCCGGCCGCGGACGACGCGGTTGATGTAGTTGTGGACGACGGAGTAGGCCAGGCCGGCGATGACGTCTGCGAGCGCGGCGCCGCGCTGCATGCAAGTGTTTACATCGCGCTCCATGAACACCGTGCAGCGCTCACCCAGCTTGATCGGCTGCCGTGAACTCAGCGCCAATTGCGAGAACTCGCCTTTGATCGACACGCCGAGCTCTTCGGCCCGCTCCTCCAGAAAGCTACCGGTGCCCGCGGCACAGGCCTCGTTCATCGTGAAATCGACGACGATGGACTCGGCGGCGTCTGAACGTGGGGACGTCGCATCGTGGGGACGTGGGGACGTGGGGACGGCAGCGCTGCTCTCTGCTTCTCCCTGTTCCCGGTTCCCCGTTCCCTGTTCCCCCCCCTTCGTACCGGATGACGCTGGCCGCTCGGCCTGCAAGCTGATGTACTTACTGTCCTGGCCGCCGATCTCGAAGATCGTGTCCGGGCGGCGGCCGAGCAGCCGGTCGCCCACGAAGGCCGCCCCGGTCTTGTGACACGTAATCTCATCGGTGATGGCGTCGGCGCCGACCAGTTCGCCAATCAGCTCGCGCCCGCTGCCGGTGCTGCCGACGCCGCGCACGCGGACGGCCCAACCGACGGCCTCTTCCATTTCGCGCAGGCAGCGCGTGACCACCTCGATCGGCCGGCCCTCGGTCCGCGTGAAGATCGAGTGGATCACGTCGCCGTGCTCGTCGATCAGCACGAGCTTCGTGCCCACTGAACCGATGTCGAGGCCCAGGTAGGCGTCGATCAGCCGCCCGTCCGTGGGCAACGTGTACGGCCGCACCTGGTCGCGGAGCAGCTTCACGTTTTCCAGACTCAGCGGTCGCACCCGCGGGAAAGCCCGCCCGTCGCGGTCGCTCGCCGACGCGGCCCGCGCCAACCCGACCAGACGCCCCGCCGGCAACGGCTGCCCGACCTCCGCCGCGGCCAGCGCCGCGCCCACCGCGGGCAGCGACTCGGCGGCGGGCGGCACGAAGAGCTGCTCCGCACTCAGTTCAAAGACCTCGCGCAGCCCGCGCACCACGGCCGTGTTCGCCGCCACGCCCCCCAACAGGGCGACCGGCGGCTCGGGCGTGCGCCCGCGCACCACGGCCGCCTTGAAGTTCGTCGCGACGGCGTTGCACAACCCGCGCAGCACCTCGGGCGGCGCGTAGCCCTTCTGCTGGGCGTGGATCATGTCGCTCTTGGCGAACACGCTGCACCGGCCGGCGATCTGGGCCGCGCGCTCCGCCTGGTCAACGATGTGCCCGATCTCCTCGACCGCGAACTTCAGGCGCCCGGCCTGCTGATCGAGAAAGGCCCCCGTCCCCGCGGCGCAGTCGCCGTTGGCGCTATAGTCCACGATTCCCAGCACGCCGCTGCCCGGATCGGGCGCCAAGCGGATGTACCGGCTGGACTCCCCGCCGATCTCGAACACCGTCCGCACCCGCGGGTGCAGGAGGTTAATGGCCCGCGTGGCGGCCTGAAACTCGTTACAGGTCGGAACGCCCCAGGCCGCGGCCACCAGCCCCGCCCCGCTGCCGGTCAGGCCCACGCCGACGATCCACTCCAACGGAACCACCGCCTGGATTTCGCTCAGCAGTTGGGCGGCGGCTTCCAAGGGCCGCCCCCGCGTCCGCCGCGGCGGCAGCACCAGCACGGCCCATGCCGCCCCGGTCGGCGTATCCAGCCGGCGAAGCCGCGCCTGGGCCCCCGGCGGTTCCAGGAGGGAGGGCGCGTCCGCCGGGGCCGGCAGGAGCGCCGCCTTTACGCTGACCGCGCCGACGTCGATCCCGAGATAGATGCTCATCGTGCCTGTCAGGCTCCGTCGCGCGCGGCGTTCGCACCGGTCCCACGCGCTGACCCGTCTTGGGGCGGCTGGCCGCGCAGCCCGCTGCGATCGTCCCCGCGCCTGGACGATCTCCCCGTCGGCCCGCGCCGTTAGCTAAGCGGCAAACCGCTCGGGCGTCAAGCCTTTCTCGGACCTGTCGCCGCCGCCGCCGCGCCCATCGTGACAAACATGCGACAACGGCCCTTGTTTCACTGCACCAAGACCCGCTAACAGCCCCTAACGGAACCCACCACGCAAGTGGTGGGCCGCGGAGCCCCCGCACTGGCGCGCGGGGTTCTGATAGGCACTCTAAGACCCGCTAACAGCATCCCCCACGCCAGTAGGAGAACGCCCGGCCCTGTCCTGGCGCGCGGGGTTCTCATAGGCGCTCCGCCCGCGTCCCCCGGGCGGGAACTCCGCGCCCCAAGATAAAGCCGGCTGCCTATTCGGACGAATCCATCCCCAGGAACCCGCGACGGGGCCGCGCTGTCCCAGGACCACCGGACGGCTCTGCCCCCGCGCGGGGCCCGTGCTCTGTACTACCGGCGATCGAATTCTTGTCGGCGCGACAGGATTCTTCGGCGGCCAACGGCCGGTGCGGAGCCCGGCCGCTACGTTTGGCTGCGGCCCCAGGCCGCGCTGAGAGACCGGATGAGCTTCGCCCCCCATGTTGTGCTCTTCGACGCCGACTCCCCGCGGGCCGCCGCCCTCTACGAGCGCCTGAGGCAACGCGGCATCGCCAGCGAGCTGCGCGGCATCTCGCCGGAGCCCGAGCCGGCGGCCGACCTGGCGGTCATCGCGGTGACGCCGGAGGCCGCCGCCGCCCGCAGTACCGAACTGGAGAAGCTGCTTCAGCGGCTTGTGGAGGGCCGGGTACCCACGATGGTTTGCGGCGACGCGCCGGAACTGCGTGCCGCCGGCGGCCCCCTCGTGGAGTGGGTCCACCCCAACGTGAGCCTGGACGAAGTGGCCGGCAAGGTCGGGACGCTGGCGCGCTATGCTCCGCTGCTGAAAGGGCTGGAACGCGAGCTTCAGCACCTCCACCGCCTCGGCGAGCAGCTCAATCGGCACTTTGGCGAGATCGACCAGGAAATGCGGCTGGCGGGCCGGCTGCAACACGACTTTCTCCCCCGCGAGCTGCCGCGGGTGCCCCCCTACCGCTTCGAGGTCTTCTACCGGCCGGCGAGCTGGGTCAGCGGGGACATGTACGACGCGTTCCGCATCGACGAGCACCACGTCGGGTTGTTCGTGGCGGACGCGATGGGCCACGGCGTCGCGGCCGGTTTGCTGACCATGTTCCTGCGCCAGGCCCTGGTGGCCAAACGTGTCGCGGGCAGTGCGTACACGATCGTTCGGCCGGCCGAGGCCCTGGAGAACCTGCACCAGTGCCTGCTGCGCCAACACCTGCCGAACTCGCAATTCGTCACCGCGGCCTACGGCATCCTCGATACGCGGACCGCCGAGCTGACTTTCGCCCGCGCCGGTCACCCCTACCCGCTCCATGTTCACGCGGGCGGCCGGATCGACGAGATTCGCAGCGGCGGCAGCCTGCTCGGGCTGGCGGACGTCCCGGCCGAGTTCGAGGAGACGCGGGTCCGGCTCGCGCCGGCGGAGAAGGTCGTGCTCTATACCGACGGGATCGAGGATGTTCTGGTCGTCCCGAGCGGCCAGCGGGCGGACGGACCGACCTTCACGACCCAGCTCGTGCAGTGGGCCACACTGCCCGCCGCCGACTTCCTTCAGGCCGTCGCGGAACACCTCGACCGGCGGGAAGGCTCGCTGCACCCGGCCGACGACATCACGCTCCTCGTGCTGGAGGCGGGACCCGGCCACTGAAAGGGCACTCGCGCCCGCGCAACACGCGCGGGCGGTCCCGGCGCGCCGGGACTGCCGAGCCGCGGCTCGCCGGGAGGCTCGCCCTCCCGTCCAGCGTCCTATGTTCCTGAATATCCGTCCCGATCGGTACGCGCGGTCGTGCAACGCGGGTGGCTGGTGTCGCCCTCGCCGTCCGCCGCATTCGGTCTTCGCCGCGATCGTGGTACACTGCCCCGACCGGAGCCGATCTTGGTCACGGCGCGAGGACGCGGTGCGGCGCGACGCTCTCTCCACTACCGGCCACGGCGGCGACTTCGCCGCGCTGGAGCGTGAACTGCGGCCGCGCCTTCGCGGCGAGCTGCGCACCGACCGGCTGATGCGAGCGCTTTACGCCACCGATGCCAGCATCTACGAGATCGTCCCCGACGGGGTGCTGCTACCCAAGTCCGCCGATGACATCGTGGCCGCCCTCGAGCTCTGCGGTCGCCACCGCGTGCCGCTGACCGCGCGCGGGGCGGGGACCGGGCTGACGGGGGCGGCGGTCAATCGCGGGCTCCAGGTCGATTGCTCGCGGCACCTGAATCGCATCCTCCACGTCGATCCCGCCGCGCGGACCGTCCGGGTCGAACCCGGCGTCGTCCTGGACGAACTCAACGCCGCGCTGAAGCCGCACGGCCTGCACTTCGCCCCCGACGTGGCCACGAGCAGCCGGGCGACGCTCGGCGGGATGATCGCCATCAATTCGTGCGGCGCGCGGTCGATCCTGTACGGCCGCACCGTGGACCATGTGCTGAATCTCGACGTCGTGCTGGCGGACGGTTCGCGCTGCACCTGGGGCCGCGACGTGCCGCCGCCGGATAACCCCCTGGCCCAGCGCTGCGAGCAAGTGCTGGCGCGGGTCGTCGCTGAGCACGCCGACGACATCGCCGCGCGTTATCCACAGGTGCTGCGTTCCAACGGCGGCTACGCGCTGGATCGCGTGCGGGTGGTCGCTGGTCGCCCGAACGTCGAGACGCTGCTTTGCGGCAGCGAGGGGACGCTCGCCGTCGTCGTCGCCGCCACGCTGAATCTGACGCCGCTGCCGAAGTGCAAGGGCCTGCTCACGCTGCAATTCGCCGAGTTGATGCCGGCGTTGGAGGCCGTGGCCGTGGCGCTGGAGCACGCGCCGGCGGCCGTCGAGCTCATTGACGACCTGATCCTGCGGGCTACCGAGAGCAACCCGACCATGGCCCCGCGCCGCTGGTTTGTCGATGGTCGCCCGAAGGCCGTGCTGGCGTGCGAGCTGTTCGACGACGAACCGCGGCGGCTCGACCGGCGGCTGCGCGACCTCGAAGCCGACCTGCGTCGCCGCGGCGTCGGCACCGGATACCGCCTGACGACCGACGCGGCCCGGCAGGCGGATGTCTGGGAGTTGCGCAAGGCGGGGCTGGGGCTGGTGATGTCCACGCCGGGCGATCGGCAGCCCTACGCGTTCATCGAGGACGCGGCCGTCGATCCGCAGCGACTGCCCGAGTACATCGGCCGGCTCGATCAACTGCTCAAGGACGAGCAGATCGACGAGATCGGTTACTACGCCCACGCCAGCGTCGGTTGCCTGCACGTGCGCCCCGTGCTCAATCTCAAACGGCAGGACGACATCGACCGCATGCGCCGCATCGCCGAACGCGTCAGCCGGCTGGTGTGCACGTTCGGCGGGACGATCAGCGGTGAGCACGGCGACGGGATCGTGCGCTCGCAGTGGCTGGAGTTGATGTACGGGCCGCGGATTCTGGCGGCGTTCGGCGCGATCAAGCGGGCGTTCGACCCCGCGAGCATCTTGAACCCCGGCAAGATCGTCGATCCGCTGCCGATGACGGAGAACTTGCGGTTTGGCGCAGACTACCGCTCGCGCGACGTGCCGACGACGCTCGATTTCTCGGCCTACGGCGGCCTGGCGGGGCTGGCCGAGATGTGTACCGGCGTCGGCCAGTGCCGCCAACGCCTCGTCGGCACCATGTGCCCGTCGTACATGGCCACCGGTGACGAGCGGCACACGACGCGGGCCCGTGCCAACGCCCTGCGGCTGGCCTTGTCCAACCGGGGCCTGCTCGACGGCCTCGATGACCCCGCGCTCGACGAGGTGATGGACCTGTGCCTGAGCTGCAAGGCGTGCAAGACTGAGTGCCCCACCGGCACCGACCTCGCCCGGCTGAAGGCCGAATGGCTCGCGCAGCGCAACGCCCGACGCGGAGTGCCGCGCCGCGCCCGGTTGATCGCGGCGTCGGTAACTAAGGCCGCATGGGGTTGCCGGCTCGCGCCGCTGAGCAACTGGTTGATGCAGGCCGCGCCGACGCGCGTATTGTTGGAGTACTGGTTCGGCCTCGACCGCCGCATCCCGCCGCCGCGCTTCGCCCACAAGACCTTCCGGCAGTGGTTCGCCGAGCAACGGCAGCGGTCAGCCAGTACGGGGCCTGGCCGCCACGGCGCGGGCGTTTCCGGCACCCCCCTCCCTTCCAGGTCGCCGCCGGCGACTCGCTGCGGCGAGGAGGGGTTGGGGGAGGGTGAAGTGTCCAACGGCGCTACGCCCCCGCCTCCCGTCGTCTACTTCGTCGATACGTGGACGAACTTCTACGAGCCGCACATCGGCCAAGCGGTGGTCCGCGTGCTCGCGGCCCTCGGCTACGACGTTATTGTCCCGTCCACGCGCTGCTGCGGCCGTCCGCTGATCAGTCAGGGGCTATTGCGCGACGCCGCGGCCCTGGCCGAGACCAACGTCGCGATCCTCGCGCCGTACGCCGAGCGCGGCGTGCCGATCGTCGTCAGCGAGCCGAGTTGCTTGTCTACGATGTGGGATGAATGGCCGCAACTCGTGCGAACCCCGGCGGCCCGGCACGTGGCCGCGGCCGCGGTCGCGATTGAGAGCTTTGTGGCGGCGGCACTGCGACGCGAGGGCGGGCCGGTGTCATCGAGTGCGGACGGCACCGCAGGCCGTACCCTCCCCCAACCCCTCCTCGCCGCAGCGAGTCGCCGGCGGCGACCTGAGAGGGAGGGGGGTGCCGAAGACAAGCGCGAGGTCCCACGTTCCACCTCCCCCCGGCCCCGCCCTGGAAGGGAGGGCGAACCTCCCGGCGAGCCGCGGCTCGGCAGGAGCCTCGCCCTCCCATCCGCAGGGGGCGCGAACGTCCACTTCGCTGACACCGGCCGACCGCTCCTGTACCACGGCCACTGCCATCAGAAAGCCCTGCTCGGAACCGCCGACGCGATGGAGCTGTTGACCGCGTGTTCCGCGGGCCGGGCCCGCGAGATCAACAGCGGTTGCTGCGGCATGGCGGGCGCCTTCGGCCACGAGATCGAGCATTACGATGTGGCCAAGGCCATCGGCGAACAGCGCCTGTTCCCCGCCATTCGCGCCCGCGGCGACGCCGACGTGGTCGCTTCCGGCTTCAGTTGCCGTCAGCACATCGCCCATCACACCGGCGTCACCGCCCGGCACGTCATCGAGGTCGTCGCCGATCTCCTGGCACCTCCCCGCGATTAGCCGCGGTTCCGCCGCCGCCGTGTGGCATAGCGTGCGCGCCCAGCGCGAACACCCGCGCCCGGGGAACCGAATCGCCGCGTGCGAACGTGCAGTGCGGGAGGGCGATCCCGGTGCGCCGGGACTGCCCGGCCGCGGCTCGCCAGGGGGCTCGCTCTCCCCGGTGCGCCGCCGAATCACGCAGGGTCATTAGGCTGGCTCCGGTCGCTGGTCTTGACGGCCGCGCGCTAGCCTCTTAGCCTAACGTGGTTGGGTGCCGTCGCGTGGCGGCCCCGCGCCCGGATGGCGGAATTGGCAGACGCGCCAGGTTGAGGGCCTGGTGAGGGTTAACCTCGTGCTGGTTCGAATCCAGTTCCGGGCATGATTCCGCCGACGCGCGAGGGCAGCGGCCTGCGGGCCGCGTGGTTCGCGCGCCGGGCTCGTTGGTTCGAGCGCCGCTAGCTCAACTGGATAGAGCATCGGTCTACGGAACCGAAGGTTGCTGGTTCGAATCCAGCGCGGCGCGATGGTTTGTGCTTGGGGGGCGCTAGCCGAACCCGCCACGCGAGTGGCGGGCCGGCCGGTTCGGGGTCGGCGCGCGGGGTCCCAATAGGCGAGCGTGCCTCCGGTCAAACCCATTTGAGGGGGCCGTCGCACATGCTCGTTCGGCCGCTACGGCACGGCGCCCGCGCGCGGTATACTGAGTGGTTTGCCGCGGGCCGCGCCGAGGCGGTGACGCGGTGCGCGGCCGGGTCGCCCGCGTGGTCCCACCAGGCCCCCGGCCGCGGGGACGTTGTGCATGGAACCCAAGGTCATCCGCGTCGTCGGTGCCCGGCAGCACAACCTCCAGGACGTGACTCTGGACATCCCCCGCGAGCGGCTGGTGGTCATCACCGGCCTGAGCGGCTCGGGCAAGAGCAGCCTGGCGTTCGACACGATCTACGCCGAGGGGCAGCGCAAGTACGTCGAGTCGCTAAGCGTCCACGCCCGGCACTTCCTGGAGCAGGTCGGCAAGCCGGAGGTCGAGCGGATCGAGGGGTTGCCGCCGACGCTGGCCATTGAACAGCGGGCCGCCGCCGCCAACCCGCGTTCGACCGTAGCGACGACGACCGAAATCTACGACTTTCTGCGGGTGCTGTTCGCGCGGGTGGGACAGCCGCACTGTCCACAATGCGGGCAGCGCATCTACCGACGGACGATCGACCAGATCGTGGACATTGTCCTGAACTACCCGCCGCAGAGCCGGGTGATGGTCCTGGCCCCGCTGGCGCGCGGCCGGGCGGGCGAATGGCCGCCCCTGCTACGCCGCATCCAGCGGGAGGGCTTCGTGCGCGCCCGCGTCAACGGGACGCTACGCGACGTCAAGGAGCTGGCTGAGCTGCCCAAGTTGCCCAGCGCGGACATCGATGTCGTGGTCGACCGACTGGTCCTCCGACTCGACTTGCGGGCCCGCCTCGCCGACGCGATCGAGCTGGCGCTGCGCCTCGGCGACGGCACGGCCATTCTGTCGCGGGCCGACGGCCAACCCGCTCAGCCGGGCGGCGCCTCCGCCACCGATGAGTCGGTCTGGTCCGACGAGGTCTTCAGTGAGCGTCACACGTGTACAACCTGCGGGATCCACCTGCCCGAGCTCGCCCCACGGGCCTTCAGCTTCAACTCGCCGTACGGGGCGTGCGAGCACTGTGGCGGCCTGGGGACGACGCTGGAGTTCGACCCGCAGTTGATCGTGCCGGACGAGAACGTGGCCCTGTCCGGCGGAGCGATTGCCCCGTGGGCCGGAGGCAAGAAGCGGCTGGCGGCCGCCAACCTGAAGCTGCTGCGGACGCTTTGTGCCGCCCTGGATATGAAGCCCGACACGCCGTTCAAGGGCCTGCCGGACGACCTGCGGCGTATTCTCCTGCACGGCACGACCGCGGCGGACACGGAGCGTTGCGGCGTGACGTTTGAAGGGGTGATACCCAACCTGGAGCGGCGGTATCGGGCGGCGGGCAGCGACGGGACCCGCAGCCGGCTGAGCAGCTATCAGGCGGAGGTCGTCTGCGAACATTGCCGCGGCGCCCGGCTGCGGCCCACGTCCCTGGCCGTGCGCGTCGCGGGGCGGAACATTCACGAGTTGACGCGGCTTTCGATCGCTGACGCGGCGACGTGGTTCGACGGGCTGGCGCTGGAGGGCGAAGCCGGGCAGATCGCCGAGCCGATTCTCCGCGAGATCCGCCGGCGGCTGCACTTCATGAACGACGTGGGGCTGGGGTACCTGACGCTGGACCGCACCAGCGGCACACTGTCCGGGGGCGAGGCGCAGCGCATTCGTTTGGCGACGCAACTCGGCAGCGGGCTGGTCGGCGTGTGCTACGTCCTCGACGAGCCCACGATCGGCCTGCACCAGCGCGACAACGAGCGCCTGCTCAACGCCATCCGGCGCCTGGTCGAGCTCGGCAACACGGTCATCGTCGTCGAACACGACGAAGACGTCATTCGCGCCGCCGACTACCTCGTCGACATGGGGCCGGGGGCGGGGCTGCACGGCGGGCGGGTCGTCGCCCACGGGCCGACCGCCGAGGTCCTGGGCAACCCCGCTTCGCTCACGGCCCGCTACCTGCGCGGCGAGTACGACATACCCCTGCCGGAGGAACGCCGGACGCCGCGACGCGGCATCGTCCTCCAAGTCCTGGGGGCCGCGGAGAACAACCTGCGACACATCGACGTGACCGTGCCGCTGGGCGTGCTGTGCGCGGTGACCGGCGTCAGCGGCAGCGGCAAGAGCACGCTGGTGTCGCAGACGCTGTTGCCGGCGTTGCGGCGACGGCTGCACCGCGCCCGCGAACGCCCCGGCCGACACGACCGGCTGGTCGGCGCGCACCGGATCGACCGTGTGATCGAGATCGACCAGACGCCCATCGGTCGCACCCCCCGCAGCAACCCGGCGACGTACACGGGCTTCTTCGACGAAATCCGCCGGCTGTACGCCAAGACCAAGGAAGCCCGGATTCGCGGGTACAGCGCCAGCCGCTTCAGCTTCAACGTCAAGGGCGGCCGCTGCGAAGCCTGCCAAGGCCAGGGCACGCGGCGGATCGAGATGCACTTCCTGCCCGACGTGTTCGTCGAGTGCCAGGAGTGCCGCGGGACCCGCTACAGCCGCGAGACGCTCGAAATCCGCTACCGCGGCAAGTCGATCGCCGACGTGCTGGAGATGCGCGTCGAGGAGGCGCTGCGCTTCTTCGACAGCTTCCCCAAAATCAAGCAGGGGCTCCAGACGCTCTCCGACGTCGGCCTCGGCTATGTCCGACTCGGCCAGCCGTCGAATACGCTCTCCGGCGGCGAGGCCCAGCGGGTTAAGCTGGCGGCCGAGTTGGCGAAGGGGGCCGTCTACCCCGCGGCGCCCAACGGCCCGCCCAGCGCCTCCGCGACGCAGCGCGCCAAGTTCGAGCACCACACGCTGTATGTGCTCGACGAGCCGACCACCGGCCTGCACTTCGCCGACATTCAGACCCTGCTCGCCGTCCTGAACCGTCTGGTGGACATGGGCAACACCGTGCTCGTCATCGAGCACAACCTCGACGTCGTCAAGTCCGCGGATTGGGTCATTGATCTGGGGCCCGATGGCGGTGAGGCCGGCGGGTGCATCGTGGCCGAGGGCCCACCCGAAGCCATTGCGGCGTGCCCCCGGAGCCACACGGGACGGTACTTGCGCGCCAAACTGGTCACGCAATAGCCGGCGGCGGGGGGCGGGCACGCCTCCCGGCGAGCTGTGCTAAGGGAGGGCGAGCCTCCTGGCGAGCCACAGAGGGGGGCGGGCGAGCCTCCCGGCGAGCCGCAGAGGGGGGAGGGCGAGCCTGTCTCCTTCGGCGACCCTGCCGGCCTGGCGAGCCGCGGCTCGGCGGGAGCCTCGCCCTCCCGTGTCGCGCGATCGCAGACGCCCACTTGGAGCTTCTATCAGAACCCCGCACCGTTGATGCAGAATCCTTGCCAGTGCGGGGGCTCCGCGGCCCACCACTCGCGTGGTGGATCCTGGCGCCACCCATCCGAACCCCGCACGCCAGTGCGGGGGCTCCGCGGCCCACCACTCGCGTGGTGGGTTCTGTTAGGGGTGGCCAAATGGGCCG
>CAYWYJ010000024.1:0-2733 GCA_964462635.1 uncultured Planctomycetales bacterium | reverse complement strand
CAGGCGCGGGCACCGCCACCGGGCCCGCCCCCCCCCCGGCCGACCCGCGGCTCGGCAGGAGCCTCGCCCTCCCATGTCGCACAACCGTGAATCCCCATTTAGAATCCGCCGATCCTGACGGCCGGCGTGGCGTCGCGCGGCGGTCCGTCGTGGCGTTGTGAGGCGGTAGCTGATCCGTGGTGAATACCGGCTCGGCCGTTGATCCGTGGGTGCTCGTCGAGCCGGCGTTCCGCGCCGACACCAACCGGTACGTCGAAGGCCTGATGGCCCTCGGCAACGGCGTGCTCCAGCAGCGTGCCGCGCCGGAGGAAGGGCTGACCGACGCGCCTCAGGACATCGAGTACCTGCGAATACCCCCCATCCTCGCCGCAACGTCTCCGCCCCAGCCCCCGAGCTGCGTCGGGACGTACCTCGCCGGCGTCTGCGGGTGGCACCCCGTCTGCGGCGAGGAATGGATCAACCTGCCGGCGCTGCACGGCCTGATGATCTACTCCGCCGGCGAGCGGCTCGACATGACCAGCAGCCGCATCACGGAATACCGCCGCGGCCTGCACCTGCGGACCGGCCGCCTGGTGCGCGAGTTCGTCTGGCACACGCGGAACGGCAGCCAGGTCGCCGTGCGCTTCGAACGGCTGGTCAGTGCCCGACGCCGGCACGTCATGGCCCTGCGCTGTACGTGGCGGCACCTGGCAGGGCCGCCGGTCGAACTCCGCTTCCTCGGCCCGCTGGACGGCGACGTGCGGACCGGCGGCCACGACCACTTCGACGCGCTGGACATCACCGGCGAGCATGAGCCGGTCACGCTGGCCGTTCGCACCAAGTCGGGCCTCGACGTAGGCAGCGCGGCCCTGTTGACGTCGAACCGCGGGATCGCGTGGACCGTCGAGGTCCAACCCCGGTGGGTCGCCTGTTGCGCCACCGCGACGCTCGATCCGGGCACGACGCTGACGGTGGACAAGTTCGCCGCCGTCACCTCGTCGCGTCACGTCCGCGGTTCGCCCGTGGACCACGCCCGCAAGCTCGTGTGGGACGCGGCGGCGGCCGGGTTCGAACGCGTGGCGGCCGAGTCCGACGCCGTGTGGGCCGAGCGCTGGGACCGTTGCGACGTTCAAATCGACGGCGACCCGGAGGGCCAACTGGCCCTGCGGGTGTGTCTGTACCACCTGCTGCGCGTCGCCGGCGACGGCGAGGTGGCCGGGGGGCTGGATGCCGGCGCCGGGGCGGGCGGGGCGGGTGCCGGGCGTACCACGGCGGACGCCGACTTGTTTGCCCTGCCCATGTTTCTCCACACCCGACCCGATGTCGCGGCACGGCTGGCCCGGGTCCGCGTCGCGGGTCTGGAAGCCGCCCGCCGGTTGGCGCGACGTGACGGCTATGCCGGTGCCCGGTACCTCCGCCTTGGTACACCAAGCGGCGTCGAGCCGCCCGGGGCCGACGCGGCGGCGGACTACGCCGTCCACGCGACGGCGGAAATCGCCTACACGTTGTTTCATGTGCATCTGGGCCGCCCGCAGGACAAGACGCTGCTGCGCGACGTCACGGAAGTCCTGACCGAAATCGCCCGCTACGCAGCGCAGCGCGTCACCGAGGACCCCGCGCGCGACCTGGTAGAGTTGCTGATGGTCAGCGGCCCGGACGCATATGCCCCCCTCCAACGCAACCACGCTTATACCAACCGGCTGGTCGCCTTCGCGCTCACGGCGGCGGCATTCGCCCACCAGAAACTGGAGCAGGCGGCGCCGGAGGACGCGGCGGCGCTGCGGAAGCGGCTGGCCCTGGATGACGCGGAGCCGCGGCGCTGGCTGGACCTCGCCCAACGACTCCAGCTGCCCTACGACGCGGCCCGGCGGCTGGTGTTGCCGTCCGACGATTTCTTTGACCGTGAGCCGTTCGACCTCGAACGCTGGTGGGCTGACCGCTCGCGGCCGTTGTCCGCGACGGTCAGTCGGGACCGTCTGTGCCGCAGTCGCGTCATTCAGCAGGCCGACGTGCTGCGGCTCATCGCGCTGTTCCCGCACGAGTTCGACGCGGAGCAGACGCGGATTGCCTACGACACATACGAACCGCTGACTTCGCACGACGGCCCCCTGAGCTGCCCCCTCCACGCGATCGTCGCGGCCGCGCTCGGACGCGGCGACGACGCGGAGCGCTTCTGGCGACGAGCGTGCGGGCTGGTCCTGTACCCCACGGACGCCGCGGAAAGTGAGCGTACCGCACTGGCGGGGGCCTGCTGGCAGGCGGCGGTGCTGGGCTTCGGCGGAGTGCGCACGCGGGCGCAGAGCGAGGTTCTGTACATCGACCCGCACCTGCCGCCGAGTTGGTCGTCGCTGCGTTTTCCGTGGGTTTGGGAGGGCCAGCCGATCACGGTCCACGTCGAACGCGACGCCGTCAGCCTCGCCCACCGGGGAGACCGGCCGCTGACGGCGGTGATTCTCGGCCGGATGGAGCACTTGGAACCCGGGAACACCAGCGTATTTCGGCGGGATTGAGGCGAAGCCACGGGGAACGTGCGCCGATCTTTTTCATCGACCACCCCCGGTCCCCGCGATAGGATGCTGGGGAGGCCCCAGGTGAGCGTGACCGGGCCGGGCGCCGATCCGGCGTTGCGGCTGTGCTGCCGGGACGCCTCATACTACTGAGAATCGAATTCTCAGCGGCGCGACAAGATTCCCCGGCGACCAACGGCCGGTACGGAGCCCGGTCGCCAAAGGCGACTCGCTGTGGCGAGCCGCT
>CAYWYJ010000023.1:0-40177 GCA_964462635.1 uncultured Planctomycetales bacterium | reverse complement strand
ACTGGCTGGTTTTAACCCGCCCACCTCTGGCTGGATTTAACCTGCCCGGTGACAAGTAACTAGCGTCCGGCGCCTCTTGCAAGCAACAGGCGCGAGAAGACGACTCCCGACCCATCTTTCAAGCAATGGTCCGGCCGGGGATTTGATCCGAATAATGTGGTAGCCACGCAACCGCGGCCCCGGACCCGGGGTAGAATGTGCGCGGTTGCGGTGCGCCCGTCGCCGGCGGGCGGCCCGCGGAAGGCTGTCAGAGCGCAAATGCAACATTGACAGTGAGTTAGCCATGACCATGCCGATCGGGGAAGCGCTTGTCGCCCGGGGGTTGCTGTCGACGGAGCAACTGAAGGAGGCGGCCGAGCTGCGCAGCGGTCCCGGCGAGCGGATCGACCAGATTCTGATCCGCCAGGGGTGGGTCACCGAGCGGGACGTGCTGGAGGTGCTCAGCGAGCAGCTCACGCTGCCCCTCGTCGAGTTGCACGATGCCGATATCGACCGCGACCTGCTCGGACTCATCCCCAGCCGGCTCGTGCACAAGTACGGGCTGATGCCCATCGACCGCAACGGCAAGGGCGTCCGTGTGGCGACCTCCGACCCGTACAACATGTACGCGCTGGACGAGGTGCGGACCTGCATCAACATGCCGGTCGAGCCCGTGCTCGCCTCGCGGGCGGACATCCAGAAGATGATCCGCGCGTTCTACGGCGTGGGCGGCGACGTGCTCCAGGAGATGGTCGCCGAGCAGGGCGAGCTCGAAATCCTCGACGAGCGCTCGGTCGAGTCCGAAGACCTCGACATCCAGATGGCCCAGGAGGCCTCGGTCATCAAGCTGGTGAACGAGATCCTCATCGAGGCCATCGACCAGCGGGCCAGCGACATCCACTACGAGCCCTTCGAGAATGACTTCCAGGTCCGCTACCGCATCGACGGCGTGCTGCACGTCGCCAACGTCCCGCCGGAGATCGTCCGCTTCAAGAACGCCATCATCAGCCGCATCAAGATCCTGTCGAACCTAAACATCGCCGAGCGGCGACTGCCGCAGGACGGCGGCTTCAAGATCAAGGCCCACGGGCGGGAGATCGACCTGCGCGTGAGCGTGATCCCGATGGCCTTCGGCGAGGGGATCGTGCTCCGCATTCTGGACCGCACGTCCGTGAAGCTGGACCTGCCCACGTTGGGCATGGAGGGACCGACGCTGGAGCAGTTCCACGAGCTGATTCAGCGGCCGCACGGCATCCTGCTGGTGACGGGGCCGACGGGCTCGGGCAAGACGACCACGCTGTACGCGGCGTTGCGGGAGATTGTCAGCCCGGAGCTGAAGATCCTCACGATCGAGGACCCGATCGAGTACTACCTGGACGGGGTCAACCAGACGCAGATTCTGCCGAAGATCGGTCTCACGTTCGCCCGCGCGCTGCGGAGCTTCCTGCGGCACGACCCCGACGTGATTCTGGTGGGCGAGATTCGTGACAAGGAAACCGCCGAGGTGGCCATCAATGCCTCGCTCACCGGCCACCTGGTGTTCAGCACCTTGCACACCAACGACGCCATCACGGCGACCACACGCTTGCTCGACATGGGCGTCGAGCCGTTCCTGGTGGCCAGTTCGGTCGAGGCGGTGCTGGCGCAGCGGCTGGTGCGGACGATCTGCAAGCACTGCAAGGAGGAGTGGGTGCCGGACGCGGCGGCGAAGCTGCCGGCGGACTTTGAGCTGAAGCGCGGCGAGGTGCTGTACCGGGGCCGCGGCTGCAAGGAGTGCCGCAACACGGGCTTCGCGGGCCGCCGGGCGCTGTATGAGCTGCTGGTGATGAACGACGAGCTGCGGGACATGGTGCTGAACGAGGCGTCCGCGACCCAGATTCAGAACACGGCCCGTCAGCACGGACTGGTGCTGATGCGGGACGAGGGCTGGCGGCTGTGCCGCGCCGGCCTCACCACGCCGACGGAAGTGCTGCGCGTGACGAAGGTGTAGGAGGTCGGTAAGCGGGGGCGGGAGGGCGAAGCTTCGGCTGAGCCGCACCGCGGACCAGAGGACGCGCCCGAGCTATCCGACCAGCTCCTCCCGGCTCAGTGGCGGCGTCGGGGCCGTGGAGACCAGGGCGCGGAACAAGGTGTCAACGAATACTGCGCTGCGGCGCGCGGTGATCCGAAACTCGTCGCGATTCCGGCTGTTGATGAGCGTCACCGAGGTGCGCGACCACCCCTGCGAGACGATGCACAGCAAGTCGGGGGCCACCGTGTAGCGGCGGATTCGCGGAGCCGAGCGTAGGAGCGAGTAGGTCAACACCTCGGCCACGCCTGGGGCCACGCGGACGTACGTGGGGCGAAGCGCGTACCGCCAGAGCAGATAGGCACCTATCGACGCGACCGCGGCCATGGCGAACCAGTACTCGTCGGCCCTGCGCGGTACCCGTCCCAACGCTTCAAGGCACGCCCCGACGGCGAACACGACGAGGAAGGCCAACGCCGCCACCACGAGGCTGTCCATGCGGTCTGTCTGTCCACTGCTGAGTACTTCGGGTTCAAACCGGTAATCACCCTGCTGCGGAACGTCGAACGCCCCCAGACACACGACCACCGCGTGCCCATGCTCCGGCGGCGCTTCCTGGAGCATGTTGCGAATAGCCTTTGCCGACGGGGGCTGGCTAAGGAAGAACCACAGTCCGTCGAGACGTACCGCTGTGTGATCCGCATCCCACGTCGGGTGGCGTTCGAGCCACTCTCGGCGGCGTTTGTTGAGCCGCAGGCGGTGCCTACACTCGCCCACCGGGCCCGCGACGGCCGCCATCAGGAGCCCGCCGTACCAGAAGGGCTTCGCCCAAGCGGGGGCCCGGTACAACCCAAGCAGGGTGAGGAGGCCGGCCCAGAGCACCAACGGCAGAGCCAGAAACGGCACGACCGCGACCTTGGGCGGCGGCACACGAATGACGCGCGGCGGCACGCGCACGGCGGGGGACGGCTCGCGGTCTGCCGGGGAGCCGGACATGGAGAGCATGGTACGCATGATTGTGCCGGCCGCCAGCATGGGCGACCCGCCGGAAAAGGCACATCATTCAACCCGCCGCTTACAATAGGTTGATGTCTCGCCGCGGGAAGGTCATCGTCGCGATGTCGGGGGGGGTGGATTCGTCCGTCGCCGCCGCGCTGCTCAAGGAGCAGGGGTACGAGTGCGTGGGCGTGTTCATGCGCGTCGGGGTCGCGCCCGGGCCCGGGACGTCGGTGCCGCAGCCCGGCCCGACGGACGCTTCCGCTCTCACGTTCCCCCCTTCCGTCCTTTCCACGTCTGCACCTGCCGAAACCACAACCTCCCCACGTCCCCACCTTCCGACGCCCGGCGCGCGGCGGCTGAAGCACGGCTGTTGCTCCGTGGAGGACGCGTTGGACGCGCGGGCAATCGCGGGCCGGTTAGGTATCCCGTTCTACGTTCTGAACTTCCAGGCGGATTTCGAGCGCATCATCGACTACTTCGTGGACGAGTACGTTCGGGCCCGCACGCCGAACCCGTGCGTGGTGTGCAACACACAGCTCAAGTTCGGCAAGCTGCTGCGGTATGCCGACGCCCTGGACGCCGAGTTCGTCGCGACAGGGCACTATGCGCGGATCGTGCGTGGGGATGCGGGGACGTGGGGACGTGGGGAGGGGGTAGCGTCAGCGAGTGGGAACATGGGGACGGGCAAAGGTGGGCACGTGGGAACGGGGGAAGGCGAGAACGTGGAAACAGCCACATTCCCGTCGTCGCCGCCCTGTTCCCTGTTCCCTGTTCCCTGTTCCCTTCCCTCGGCCCCTTGGCCCCTTGACCCCTCGACGCCTCTCCGCTACTTCCTCGCCCGCGCCCGTAACCTCGCCAAAGACCAATCCTACGTTCTCTTCGGCATCCGCCGCGACGACCTGCAACGTTGCCTGTTTCCGCTGGGCGAGATCGCGGACAAGGCGGAAGTGCGACGCCTCGCGGCGGACCTGGGCCTGAAGGTCCACGACAAGCCGGAGAGCCAGGAGATCTGCTTTGTCCCAGACCGCGACTACAAGCGGCTGGTGCGCGAACGGCAGCCGGAGGCGCTGCGGCCGGGCGAAATCCGCGACGCCGCGGGAAATCTGCGCGGAACGCACGAGGGCATCGCGGGCTTCACCATCGGTCAGCGGCGCGGCCTTCGGCTGGCCGCCGGGCACCCGATTTACGTCACCAGACTCGATGCGGCGGCGAACACGGTCACGATCGGTCCGCGCGACGAGCTGCTGAGCGGCGGCTTGGCAGCGGAGGCGGTCAACTGGCTGGTGGACGCTCCGCCAGCGGGCCCGTGGTTCCCGGTGACGATCAAGATTCGCCATCAACACACACCGATGCCGGGCCGCATCCGGGCGGTGCTCGTCAACGGTGCCGCGCCCGAAACCCCCCTCCCTCTCAGGGAGGGGTTGGGGGAGGGTCAGAACCCGCCGTCTGTCAGTCCGTCTCGCCAGCCGCTCGTCGTGAGGGAGCAAGCCTGCGGCGCGGCTCTAGCTGTTGAAGCCCGCTTCGACGTGCCCCAGCCCGCCGTCACGCCCGGACAGGCCGCGGTCTTCTACAGCTCCGGCGGCATCGTCCTCGGCGGCGGCTGGATCGCCCGGGCGTTGCCGGTTTGACCCGCGTGACACGCTAAATGGGTATTCACGGTCGTGCGACACGGGAGGGCGAGGCTGTCTCCTGCGGCGACCCTGCCGGCCTGCCGAACCGCGGCTCGCCGGGAGGCTCGCCCTCCCCGCTGGCGTTCCATGATCCTGAATACCTATTTAGCTAGCGGCTTCCCGGCGCTGGCGGGCCTCGGCGCGGCGGCGCTCGTAGACCTCTTCGCACTCCGGCGGACGAAGGTAGAGGGGGACGATCTCCGCCGGCGAGCAGAAGTGCCCGGCGGCGGCCCGCCGGCGCGCGAGCGCAAGCACGTGGCGGGCGTCGGGGCGTGCATACTCATCGTCCAGCAGGTGCAAGCCGGCATCGCGCAGCGTCGTCGCCCAGGCGGCCGCGCCGTCGCCGGTGACCCAGCACGGTCGCGGCGGGTCCGCCAGCCAGGCGGCTGCTTCGACCCGCGCCGCATCGCGCACGACGCGGTACTCGCCCACGTCGTCGCGCTCGAACAGGGCGGCCAGGAGTTGCCCGCGTTTGATGTCGTGGATCACCGCCACCCGGTGCGGCCGATCGGGATGCTCCAAAGCGTTGCGGGCAATGACGGCCGGGGTCGGCACGGCGACCACGCGACCGCCGGTCGCCGATTGCCACGTGCGGGCCAGCGTGGCCGCCACGCGCAGGCCGGTGAAGCTCCCGGGGCCCTGGGAGAAGGCGACGATGCCGACGGTCGGCGGCGTGACGCCGGCCGCGGCGAGCAGGTCGCGGACCGTGGGCAGCAGTTCGGTCGTGTGGGTCTGTTCGACCGCCAGCGCTCGCCAGCCCAGCACTTCGTCCCCGCGGCCCAGCGCCACGCTGCCGCGCCGGGTCGAAGTCTCCACCGCGAGCAGGAGTTCATCGTTCACACGGGCATTCTAACGCCGTCGGCCGCTGTGGGGCGTGCGGAGGTGTGCCGTGGTACCAAAGGGCGGGGGCCGCGTCGCGCGGACGCGGCCCCCGCGTTGTTGAGCGGACACCTCTGTTACTGCTGTCGAATGAAGAGCGTGTAGTCGGTGCAGTGCTCGTACCACTGGCCGGGGTGCGCGGGGTCCCACGGATAGGGCCACGTGTCAACCATCAGATAGTACTCGCCAGGTTGCAGCACGACGTCGAGCGTCTCGCCGCCGCCCGCGAACCGGCACGACCCCGTCGGTGGGCAAGTGTCGGACAGCGCCAGACGTAGTCGTTCCTTGGCCGTCAACGTGATCTTCACGCGCACCGGCTCACCCGGCGGGATGATCAGCTTGTAGATCATCTCTTCGCCGCCGTCGTACGGGGCAAGGCACGTATTGCCGTTGTACGCATCGCCGCGGCCACAGGTCGTGGAATAGTGGCTGAAGGAACCCGAAAACGCGATGATGTGAGGATCCTCACACGTCGAACCGGGCTGTGCGAAACAGGGGAACGGATAGGAGCAGTTTTGCCCGAAGAACCAGTTGCCGCCGAGGGCGTGGCACTCTTCGCGCCACATGTCCGCGAGGCACTGTTCACCCAGACAGCACGCGCCCCGTGGCGCCGGCGTGGACTCGATGCGCAGCTCGAACGCCGGGATGTCCGCCGGCCGCAGCCACTTGTCGATCATCAGGTAGTACACGCCCGGCATCAGCACGTTGTACGCGGTTGAGTACGGATTGCCGCGCGTGTCACGCCGCACGATGACGCAGTCGCCGGTCGGGGGGCACTCCTTGCTCAACAGGAAGCCCGTGTACCGCGTGCCTTTCGGGTCGAGCGTGATCCGGACGGAGACCGGCTCGGTAACCGTCAGGCGGTAGACGATGTCCTGGCCGCTGTCGAACCGGGTCAGGCACGTCTCGTCGTAATCGTTACCGCGGCCCGTCGTCGAATTGCTGTCCACATACGGCAGGCCCGCCGCGTTCAGCGTGATCTCCACGGCGTCGGCGCACGTGTTGCCCGGCGTCGGTGGTGGGCAGTTCACGGTCGCACACGCCGTCCCGTCACCTTGGTACACGCCGCCTTGTTGCCAGCACGCCACGCCGCTCACCTGGACGCAGTTGCCGCTCGGCAGGCAGCAGGCCCCGTCGCCGGTCGCCAGCTCAAGCTCGAAGCGTAGCGGTGCCGTGCTGCCGCCATGCCAACCCGCGTCACCCACCTGGAAGTAGTACGTCCGCCCCATCGTCGCCGCGAAGATGAGCTGCTCTTCATTGCCCGTCACGCCGTCGTCATGGTCGGCGCAGTAGCGGGCCCCCGGGCCGTAGCAGCTCTCGTGGACGGCGAGCACCAGGTCGTGGTCCGGGTCGCTCTGCCCCGCGACCCAGACCGTGGCCAGACCGTCCGCCGGCGACGTCCACACGAACCACGCGTCGCGCTGCATCGGCCCGCTCGGCGCGTACTTGTCGCACGGCGCCGCCGGCCCGTCCGCGGTCATCCCGCGATTGTCCAGGTCCACGCCGAACGGCACCGCCGTGATCGGCACCGCGTGGGCACAATCTTCACCCGCGCGGTCGGGACACGGCGTCGCACACGTCAGCGTCGGGTCCCACACGCCGCCGAGCGCCGCGCAGGCATATGCGGGCACATCGGCACACTCGACCGGGTCGCCGTAGCAGCAGCGGCCCGCGACCGGCGTACACGACGCGATGCTCAGCTCGAACCGCTCGATGCACGCCGGTTCGGCCCAGGTATCGACCATGACGTAGTACGTCCCGGTTTCCAGCCGCAGGCAGCCGGTCCCGTGCGGCGAGCCGTCGGGGCCGGTGCTGGTGGCGATGCAGTTCGGTCCCGGCGGGAGCACGTCGGTGAGGAGCAAGCCGGTGTAACGCGTGCCCTTCGGATCAAGCGTGATCTCGATGTCCACGGGACCGCTCGTGACCACCAGCTCGTACAGGATGTCCTCGCCGCTGTCGTATGACCCGAGGCACGTGGTGTCGTGCGAATTGCCGCGGCCGCAGGTCGCGTTGTTGTCGACGAAGGGCAGTTCGGCGGGGATGGCGATCCGCAGCGCGGGACACTCGCCGCACGTCGTGCCCTCGCCGAGCCACGTTCGGCCGCAATCGGTCCCGAGCAGCGGGATGAAGGGGTTGATGTCGCCGAAATCGACGTACCCGTCGCCGTTGGTGTCGCCGTGGTCCAGGAAGCAGTGCGCGTATTGCTGCACATACACGGCGGGGTTGGCCAGCGCGAGGACGAACGGATTGATGTCGTACTCGTCCACGTGCCCGTCGCAGTTCATGTCGCCACGACATCCCGCGCCACTCTCGCACACGCCGCGGGACGTGAGGAAGCAGTGGCCATTGTCCGCGCAGCAGGCGCCGCGGCCCTGGCCGCAGGGCGGCTCGAAGCTCGCACACGTTCCGAGCGTGAACCGGCCCGCGCAGTCCTCCAGGGCGACGTTCTCCTCGCACTGGCCCGTCGCATCGTTGCAGCACGTGCCGTACGCCGGTCCGCCGTCGGTCAGCAGGCACAGCGACAGATCGAACGGCCAGGAGGTGGCCCCATACGGGGTGGGGTTGGTCACGGACCTCCCGTCGCCCTCACTGGAGCTCAGCCAGGCAAACCAGCAGGTCGCCGCGCCGCCGCCGACAATGGAGACCCACCCGCGCTGGAGCGCGCACGGCGGATCGAGCGTCGCCGTGTACTCGTAGACTTCCCACTGCGGGTAGCCGACGTAGCCGGCGAGGATCGCCGGCACCACCACGTCATAGCGGCACGCCTCGCGGCCCGGCCGCCCAGCCGCGTCCTCGTAGAACGTAATCACGAATGTCTGCGGGTCCTCGTGGCACTCGCGCCAGCGGGGGAAGAGCCCCCCCCGATGCTAAACCACAGCCCCAGAAGTGGATACCGGCGATCCGCTCGCTCAGACCGAAGAAGTCCTCGTATTGGGCCCGGGGCCCTAGCAGGGTGCCTCCGGTGTCGGAAAACGGCAACCACCAGAACTCCGCGTCCGGCCGCTGGCCGAAGACGGTCCCGACCGGCGGGCACTCCGCCGCCGGCAGACTCTCGCGCAGCTCCAACTCATACGCCCCCGCCGCGTGGCCGTAGCCGTCCACCACCAGGTAGTACGTCACACCGGCCGTCAGCGGCACGTTCCACAGGGCGGACACGTAACCCTGACCGGCGGCGGAGGTACAGGCGTCATCGTTGCAGGCAACCGGCTGGCCGGGAGTGGGCGGACAAGAATCGTAAATGTATAGCTTGGTATCATAGTCCGTCCACCCGTTGCACAGCAGGACGTCCACAATGATGGGCGTCGCCGGCGTGAAACTGTACACGACATCCGGGGCCCGCGCGCCGGCGTACGGGCACACCTCCTCATAGTCGTTCGCATACCCCACGGTCGTGCCGCTGACGTGAATCGGCAGCGGACCGCTGAGAATAGCGGCCGTGGTGCAATCCTCCCCGCCTTGCTGAGCCAAGGCGCCGCCAACGGCGAGCAGCAGGCCCGCCAGCCGCAGCGGCCACCACGTGGCTCGGTTGTCTCTCACACGTTTCATGGGTGTTATCCCCTTTCTCAAAGGCGCCTGCGTGCGGCGCGGAACTACAAACTACTCGGCCCCAGCGGCGTTCATCTCCTCGTCCGCCAGCCCGTCCTGGGGTGGATTGCAGGTCTTGTTATAACGCGACGGCAGCCCGACCCCGCTGCCCGTATAGCGGATCATCTGGGTCACGCCGAACTGCCTGATCCACTTCACGTTGATCGCTTCCCAGCCCGGACCGCACCAGCCCCGCGTGTCGTGGTAGATGTAGTCCGCGTGGCCGTCCAGGTAGCCGCAGCTGTGCCTGCCGAACTCGCCGTGGTTGCCAACCACTTGCAACAGCTTGTTCATCGGGTTTCCGAGGCCCCAGTCCATCGGCCCCTCCAGGTAGAAAGTGAAGGTCTCGGCTTGCCCGGCCAGAACGTCCTGGATGAGTCGCTGGCCGCGCTGCTGCCAGTTGCCCGGACCCGACCACCAGGGGTTCGTGTTGCCATACCAGGTCAGGTCCGAGATCGCATGGAGGTTCCATTGGTAGCTCGTGCCGACATCGTCGTACGTGCTGATCGGTGGCTCCAGCCCCGGTTGGTTGTACGCACGCTGGTAAGTGAACCGATCCGCCGGGCATTCCAGGGGCGGCACCGGTGTCCGCCTGACGATCTCGGAGCCCTCCATCACATCCGGCTCGACCTGGCCGCCCAGCAGGTACGGGTTGAGCGGCCGGAACTTGCCGAAGCAGGCGAAGACCCCGCCCGCCTGCTCCTTGACCCAGTAGTCCGAGCTCGTCTGGCCGGCATGCGACCAAGTGGCTATCGCGCTCGTGGTCACGTGACCGTCCGAGAGGGTGATGTAGAACGGAAACTCGTTGCCGTAGTCCTCCAGGTACATGCTCGTGGCCCGCATTGTTAACCGCAGGTTTGACAGGCACTTGGCTACGCCGGCCTGCTGGTTCGCGTCGCGCAGTATCGCCAGCAGCAGGGGCACGATCAGCGCCCCGGCCGCCGTCACGACGACCACGTCCGCGAGCGTCACCCCCCGCGCACAACGGACCCATCTGCGTCTCATGATCGCTCCTTTCTCAGAAACATGGACCACACCCCCGGGGGTTGCCACCCCTGCGTGGACTTACGCCCCGGCGGCCCGGGCCCGGCCCGCACCGCGCAGACCCAGAGCCCAGGCTGTTCCATTCCTAGGCCCCGCCAAGTGTCGCGGCAAGCCCGGGCTCCGCTTCCCCTATTGGCCGGCGGGTTCCACAACCCGGTACACGGTCAGCCCGGCACCGTTTGCATCAGAGAAACGGTCCACACGGTGCCGTACAACGCCACCGTGCGCGATTTCGCGGCGGGGGCGGGCGAGGCCCCTGCCGACCCGCGGCTCGCCGGGAGGCTCGCCCTCCCCTCGTGCGCCGCCGAAGCGCGCGCCGCCATCTTGCGCCTGCTCCGATGCCCCGAAGAGCTCACGGACCCGCTCCGGCGTCGGGCCGAAGTCCGGTCCCTGGTACGCCAGCACCCAGTTCGCGTCCGGCGGCAGCGGCCCCGTGTCGCGCCACAGCGGCTCGCGGCCGGTGTAGAGCACCAGGTAGTAGCGCAGGGTCTGGTCGAACTTGGGGCCGTCGGGCGGACCGTAGGTGCCGTACCTGGGGTTCACGACGGCGACTTGGTCGTCCGGGCGGAACTCGGCCGCCAACTCGCGGGCCACGCGCCGTATCTCCTTGTCTTCGCGCGACTTGTACGGCACAAGCAGGTCTTTCACCATTCCGCCCAGCGGGATGACCACGAGCACGACGCCGGCGATCCCGCCAGCGACTTCGCGCGGGCGCGGTGCGGCGATTCGCTCGATGAGGGCTGCGGCCCCGGTCCCCGCGAGCAGGCAGATCGCGGGCGCCAAGTGCATCGACACGCGGACGCTGCCGCCGTAGGGGTACTTGTGCAGCGTCGCGGCGGCGAGCGTCAGGACGAAGGGTACCAGCAGCAGGAACACGGCGGGGGTGCGCCGGACCCGGACCAGGGTGACGATGCCGGCCACGCAGGCGAGCGTGGTCAGCACGCTGCCGAAACCGGGGCCGCCGACGGGGTGGGCGGCGAGTCGGCCGGTGTGAACGGTGACCAGCCATTTCAGCAGGGCCAGGAGATTGGCAAGCGGCGGGAACGAGTCGCGCCAGTAGTCCTCCAGCCACGTGCCGCCGGCCGCTGCCGAGTGCCGCGCGACGAACAGGACGTAGAACGCCGCGAAGCTCACTCCGACCGCGATGGTGTAGCCCGCCCACAGGCCCGACGCTTGTCGATTGTGGGCCCGGACGACGATGGGCAGCATCGCTAGGGATACGCCGCCAGCGACAAAGATTGCCGGATAGCTGAGCCAGAGTCCCACGCCGGCGATGAGAGTGGCCGACACCGGGGCGGTGGCGCGCTGCGGCGCCCGCAACCAGCGGAGGGCAGCCCACAGCAGCAGCGTACTCACCGCGAGATCGCCGGCGTAGGGCTTGGCCTCGCACGTGTGACGCACCAGGTAATACGACGCAGCGAAGATGCCGGTGGCGAGCACCGCGCCCCGGGCGGGCAGCTCCTCCCGGACCAGGCGAGCAAACACGAGGAGGGCGATGACTCCGGCCAGCAGCGAGAACCCCCGCAATGCGTACTCGCCGCCGCCGAAGAGCGCGTACAGGGACCGCTGGACCCACAGAAACAGCAAGGGGGCGATCTGGGAGTACTCCAGCGGCCGGAGCAACTCCAGATAGCTTCGGTGGAGAATGTTGATGTTGAGGTAGGCCTCGTCGCCCCAGAATGGGAACCCCAGGGCATAGCGCAGTCCGCGCCACGCCAGGCCCAACGCCAGAAAACCCAGCCACCAGCCGCGATAGGACCGCGCGGCGCGGTCAGCCACGTCGCATCGCGGCGGTTCAGGAGCTGAGGCGGTGGACATTCAGCCGAGTATGGCAGGCGCTGCACGATGGGTCAACACACCAACACGCCGGACCGCGACGGGTTCCGGCCCATGGTCGGGCCCGCGCGAGCCGTGCCGTACGGCGGTGTCCGCACCAGTCCGGGCCGCGTGTGCCCCGCGTTTATTACGTTAAGGCCGGTTGCACAACGCTGCGCGAATCTGCGCCCGATCGCCACTGGCTTTTCATGGTGGGGCGAACATCTCTGAACATCCGCATCCTAAAGTGCGCCGTGTCCTGAAGCGGTAACCACGGACTGCGACGGCAGTCGGTTGCCCAGTCCAAGGGGATCGCGGCTGTGTGAGCTCGAAGTGGGTGGCGCCGTGGCGCCGCCGGGGCACGGTGCGCGATCTGAAGGAAACGCGTATCAGCGCATCGCGGCGCGGCCTGGACCTGATGGGGCGTGCGCTCCTGATTTAGGCCAGATGGTCTGGTTGCGGGACCGTAACCGCCCGGACGCAGGGAAGGTGCGCGCTGAATTGCGCAGGAGGACTCAAGTCATGGCGAAGATGAGAAGCGCACTGGCCCTTGCGGCGTGCCTGGCTGCCGTGTCGGCGACGTGGGCGGCGGATGGTTGGAGCACGCAGGTGTACGACGGCCCCGGCTGGGTCCGTTACGGTATGACGACCTATGGACTCAACTTGTCCAGCACCCCCACGAATACGGGTGTCCAAGATCCCAACCTCGTGTACAACGTGGGCAATGCGTGGGGCGGATACAACTGGGTGAAGACGACGGCTGTAGACTCCGCCGCGGCGGGCACGGCCATCGCCACCGGGCAGAGAACGTACAATAACGCCATTAACTGGAGCGATTTCAATATCGCCATCATGCCCACGATCGTGGAGAGCTTCCACGGGATGGGGCGGGCCACCGGGACGATTTCGACGGTGCAGTGGAGCCACGCCACCCCGGCCTGCTTCAGCAACGCCCATAACATCAGTCGCAACAACTATAGCGCGATTGCCAACCAAATGCTCAACGGCGTCGAGCTGGACGTCATCATGGGCTGCGGGAACCCGGACTTCGACAACAACGCCATGCCGGCCAACATGAATCCGCAATACGTCGGCGGCGCGGCGACCTGGTCGCAGCTCAAGGCCGGCACGCACCCCGGCGGCTGGCAGCTCGTCGAGACCAAGGCGGCCTTCGAGGCGCTCGCCACCGGCAACCCCACGGGGCGCATCCTGGGGACCGCCCAAGCGTACACTACCCTCCAGCAGGCGCGCAGTGCCAACGGACAGGGCGGCGGTTACGGCAACCCCTCGGGCGATGCGTTCAACCAGAACGTTCCGACGCTGGCCACGATGACGCGCGGCGCGCTGAACGTTCTCGACAACAACCCCAACGGCTTCTTCCTGCACATCGAGGGCGGCGCGGTGGATTGGGCCAACCACGCCAACCAGGCCGGCCGCATGATCGAAGAGCAGATGGACTTCAACCGCGCCGTGGAAGCCGTCGCGGACTGGGTAGATACCAACAGCAATTGGAACGAGACGTTGCTGCTCGTCACCGCCGACCACGAGTGCGGCCTGCTCTGGGGCCCCAACTCCGCCACTACGCCCTTCGACCCCATCGTGGACAAGGGCTACGGCCAAGTCCCGGACATGGCGTACAACTACGGGAGTCACACGAACAGCATGGTGCCCGTGTATGCCAAGGGTAAGGGCGCCGAGCTGCTCGCCAGCCTCGTGGATGGCAACGACCCCATCGCCGCCGCCGCCTGGCATTACAGCCACGGCTGGAACGGCGACTATGTGGACAACACGGACCTGTACACCCTGCTGAGCGCGGGCGGCGCCAAGAACGTGATCATCATGATCAGCGATGGCGCCGGGCACAACACTTGGGATGCCACCAGCATGTACGAGGGCCGCTGGGTGCCCGAGCCGTCCTCGCTGCTGCTGCTGATGGCCGGGCTGCTGCTGAGGCGGCGGTCCACGCGGTAGTCTTGGGCAAGCTCCTCCTCCTTACTCCTCCACCAATTGCCCAAACACGAGCGGGCCTCCCGGCCCGCTCGTTCCTTGTGTGCGGGGAACACCCCCTTCGGCCAACCCCGGCCACGCGTGCGGACGGGGCGCTAAGTGCCGCTAACAGAACCCACCACGCAAGTGGTGGGCCGCGGAGCCCCCGCACTGGCGTGCGGGGTTCCGATAGGCACGCTAAATGACCGTGCGCAAACATACAGCGCGGGAGGGCGATCCCAAGACGGGGGACCGCCGAGCCGCGGCTCGCCGGGAGGTTCGCCATCCCTCCGCGCGCCGTCGAATCGCGCACGACCGTTTGGTCCGCGCCGCGCGCGGTCAATTCGCCTCGCGGGCCAGCGGTGTCGGAAGGATCGGCGGCTTGTCGAAATCGCGGTCGATCTTGGCCAGGTCCAGTTCTTCAAAGAGCAGGGCCGGCACGGCCACCGTCTGGCCCAGCAGCCCGTAGCTTGTGTTGCGCACAAACGGCGTGTCGCCCGCCGCCATGATGCGCTTGAACGCCTTGAAGTCGAGGCGGGCGATTTCGGCCCCGCGCACCAGCTCTTCGCGGCCGTCCGGGTAGACTTTGTACATCAGCAGGGGGTTCGTCCCGCCGCGGCCGCCGTCCCCCACTGCGCCCAGCGACGCGACGCGCACGCCGAAATCGAGGCCCTCGTCGGCGACGGCGTCCAGCAGCTCTTGTTTCAGGGCGCCCGCGTCGAGGCCCGGATCGGCGGTGACCACGAGGCAGCCGATGCCGACCTGGGGCAGTCCCCAACCGCCGCGGCCGTGGCCGTTGGATTGGCGGATTTCCTTGGAGGGGTTGCGGGACATCAGCAGCGTCAGCAGCCGCCCCTCTTCGACGAGCTTGACCGTCTGGGCGGGGACGCCCTGATCGTCGATGGCGTAACACCCCAGCACGGGCTCGCCGGCCAGCGTCGCCAGCAACGGGTCGTCCACCACGTGCAGGAACCGCGGCAAAATGCGCTTGTTGAGCTTGTTGGCCAGGTCGTCCGGGTTGGCGCGCGAGCCCACCGGCCGCTGCCCGCCGGCGAACGCCGCGCCGAACTGCCGCTGGAAGACGCCGACAGCGGCGGGCGGGTCGAACAGGACCGGCCCGGAGTAGGACTCGAGGACGGGGGCGTTGCGCAATGCGACCAACCGCTGCGCAAGGTCGCGGCAGCGTTGCACCAGGTCGTCGCGGGTGGGCAGCTCCTCCATCCGCAGCGCGGGGAGGTTGAGCGAGTCCGAGAGCTTCATGCCGTCGTCGGCCTGTACGGTGGCGTTGACGCTGACGGTCCAGGCGGTGCTGCCCAGGCGCAGTCGCGTCCCTTCGCTGTTGACCATGTAACGGTTGGCCAGGACCGTGCTGACGGTGACGCTGGAATCCTGCACATCGGGGAACTCGCGGAACACGCCCGACAGATCGACCGCCAGGGTCTCCAGGACGTCGGCATTCAGCGTCAAGTCCAGACGGTCCTCCAGGTGTACGGTGGGCGCCTCACGCGAGAAGTCCGGGGGCTTGTCCGTAATTACCTTGCTTTCCATGAACGCCTTCTTCTTGGCCAGTTGCTCGACGACGCCCTTGTAGTCGCGGTCGGCGGCCCACCAGATCGCCTGCCGCAGGGCGGTGTAATCGTCCTCGATCGGCACTTCGACATCGCCCATCCCGCCGCCGCCGAAGCCGCCGAAGTCCGCGCCGCCCCCGCTGAAGTTGCTGTTGTCGAGGTCGTAGGAACCCACGCGCACGTCGGTGTACAGGCCGCGCTGCCGCCCGGCGTTGCGCCCGGTGGTCGCCCCGAGCTTGGCGCTGGCGCCGGCGTACGCCACATCCGACAGCCCGAACTCGATGAAGTACGGCGACTCCAGGCCGGGCAGCCGGAGCCCCTCGAGGCTGCGGCCCAGCTCGTCGACGAGGGCCCGCAGCACGACGTCACGCTCCATTTCACTCGCCACGTCGTCCTGGGCCCACGTCGCGGTCCAGACAGACATCGTGACCAACGCCACCGCAAATAGGCACCGCATGAGTTCTTCTCCCGTTGGGGGCCGTCGGCCCGTTGTGGTGTCCGCCGCCTACTTCTCTTCCTGCCCGATCGGCGCCTCGAGAATGGGCGGGCGATTCTGGGCCTTTTGCTTCTTCTCGACCTCAATCTGCTCGACGAGGATGCTGGGGCAGATGGCCGACACCGGGACGCCGCCCGACTCGGCCCCGCAGGTCCCGTTGAACACGTCCGGGTCGTCCCCGGTGGCGAGGATCTTCGAGAAACACGTCAGCGGCGTCCCGACCAGGTCCACGCCGCGCACCAGCTCGTCCGGCCGCCCGTCCACATACACGCGGTACACGAGGATGGGGACGACCTTGAACGCCTGTGGCAGCCAGCGCTGGGTCATGGTGAAGCCGCCGGAGATGTCCGCGAACAGCAGGCCGAACTCCCTGCCTTGCTTGCGGCATTCCTCGATAAGCATGGCCCGGAGCTGCTCCAGCGGCACCTGCTTGGTGGATTCAATGATGGTGTTGCCCATGCGGGCGACGGGCTTGTTGCCGGGCTCGCGGCGGCCGTGGCCGTTGGATTGCGTGAAGCCGCGCGTGGGGGAGCGCGACAGCAGGAACGTCTTGAGCACTCCGGCTTCCACGACGCGCGCGGGCCGCGCCGGGACGCATTCGTCATCAAACGGATAGAAACCGCTCAGGTCCTGACCCCGGAACGTGCGCTGCGTGGGGTCGTCCACCACGTTGATGAACGTGGGCAGCACCTGTTGTCCGATCTTCTTGGCGAACGTCTGCCCCTCCTCAACGTCTTTCTGCCGGTGCCCCTCGATGCGGTGTCCGAAGATTTCGTGGAAAAACACGCCCGCCGCCCGGTTCATCAGGATCGCCGGCCCGGTGTACGGCTCGACGATCGGGGCGGACCGCAGCGCCAGGACTTCCGCGATGACCTGCTCGACGCCGCGGGCCACGGCGGCTTCGTCGGGCAGGCGCTCGGGGGACCCCGCGTCGAAGCTCTTGTATTGCCAGAGCTCCATGCCGTCGTCGGCCAGCGTGCCGGCCCCGACCGCGACCCGCCACTGACCCTGACCAAACTGGAGCCGGTGGCCCTCCGACGTGACCGCCAGCCGGTTTGTCACGCTGCCCGTGATCGTGACGTGCGAGCTGTAGAGCAGCGGCTCCCGGCGGAACCGCTCGGACAAGCGCTTCACGAGGGCAATGAGGGCCGCCCGGTCCACCGGCTGCTCGACCCACGGAGCGATGTGGACCGCCGGCGTCTCGCGCGAGAAGTCGTCCGACGGGTCTTCTTCCTCGACCTTCACCTTCAGGTTGGCCTTGACCTGCGCCAGCCGCCGCACCGCCGCCTTGAATTGCGCGTCGGTCGCCAGCCAGACGGCCTGCCGGGTGGCGACCGGGTCGTCGTTCAGCGGCAGGCGCGCGCCGCCGCGGCCGGAGAAGTCCAGCCCGCTGAAGGGGCTGCCGCGGATCTGCCGGGTGTTGTCCAGCGCGTAATCTCCGCAGCGCACCTCGACGTCCAGCAGCCGGCGATGGTCGACCTGGTCCTGTGTCACCGAGCCGAGGGTGGCCGCGATGGTCAGCTCGCGGAGGTCGGCGACGGCGTACTGAATGAAATACGGCCGCGACCCGTCCGGCCCGGTCAGCTTCTCCAGCGACAGCTTCAGTTCGCTGTCCAGGAGCGGTAGGAGCGGGTGCTCCTCGGCCGCCCAAGCGGCCACCGACGCGAGTCCCGCCGCCAGCAGCCCCGCGAATAGTGCCAGACCCCTCAACCGCGCTGCGCGACGTTGTTGTTGCATGGTGTTGACCTCGTGGGCTTTAGGGCCGCCGCCCTCGCCCGGTTGGACGATTGTAGCCGCCGGGCCGGGGGGCGAAAACCACCGCGCCGCCCTGCGTTTGGGCCGGGGCCAGGTGGTATAATGGCCGCGTGGGGCGGTTGGAACGGCACGGGACACGCATGTCATTTCTGGAAAGGAGCTTCCCCATGAGAACCGCACGATGGACCTTCGCACTTCTGACTGGTCTGCTGTGGACCGGCGTCGCCGTCGGCCAGAGCGCCCAGGCCGTACACTGGACGGATGCGGACGCGGCGATTCCCGGCGCGGCCACGATCTCGGGGCACAGCGGCTGGCTCCCGCCGGCGAATCTCGACGTCGAAATCCCGCAAATGACCGGCTTCCCCGTCCAAATGGGCTGCCAGTACAACTTCAAGCCGAACCGCGGCGTGGTGCTGGCCGACCTGAACGGCGACCGCAAACTCGAGATCATCGCCGGCAGCACCGATAGCAAGCTCTACGCCTGGGACTACCTGGGCAAGCCAATGCCCGGCTTCCCCGTCACGCTGAACAACTGGATCCAGAACCCGCCCAGCGTCGCCGACCTGGATGGCGACGGTGACCTCGAGATCGTCGTGGCCACCCGCGGGATGACCGATGGCGGCCGCCTGTACGTGATCGACCACCTCGGCCGCGTCGTGCCGCCGTTCCCCATCAGCATCAATAACAACAATATGGGCGACAGCCCGACCCTCTATGACCTGGACGGTGACGGACGGAAGGAAATCATCGTCGGCGAGCGCGCCTACCCCATCGGCTACCTGCGCGTCTTTCGTTATGACGGCACCCAGTGGGGCGGCGCTTGGCCGGCGCCCCTCGACCACGTGCCCACGGGCGCGGCCGCCGTGGGGGACATGAATCGTGACGGTGTGCCCGAGATCTTCTACATGTCGTACAACAGCATGTACGTGTTCGGTCTGGACGGGAAAGCCATGCCCGGCTGGCCGAAGCAGATTCCGGGCGCCAATTTCAGCTACCAGTCGGCCGCCCTGGCCGACCTCGACGGCGACAAGGACCTGGAGATTGTCGTCGGTGCCCACAAGGACTCCGCCGGCTGCTACGTCTTCCACCACGACGGCACGGCGTTCCCCGGCTGGCCGCAACTCGTCGGCACGTGGACCTACTGCCCGCCGACCGTGACCGACCTGGAGAACGACGGGCAGCTCGAGATCATCGACGGTCGCGCCGGCTACGGCCCCGGCAGCCCCAGTGCCTGCTTCTGGGTGTGGTCAGCCCACGGCGTCGTGCGGCCCGGGTTCCCGTATGTGTCGCCCAATGGCGGCGGCAGCGAGGGACCGCTCACCGTGGCCGACATTGACGGCGACGGCGTCAAGGAGATCTTCGCCGACTGCAACGTGAAAGACGCGACCGGCGGGTTCCTCTACGGCGTCAGTGCGGCGGGGCAGAACCTGCCCGGCTTCCCGCTGCGGCCCGCCGGCTTCACCTACATGAACGGCGCGACCATCGGCGACGTGGACGGCGACGGCGACTATGAACTGGCCGTCGTCTCCTACGAGGACTACGTCGTTTGGGTCAACCTCTACGACTTGCCGTACCCCTACGTCCGCACGGGCGGGGAGTGGCAGGTCTACCATGCCCGCAACCGCCGCGGCGGCCTGTTCTCCCGCTGGCTCCCGGGCGACCTGAATTGCGACGGTCACGTGGACTTCGGCGACATCAATCCGTTTGTGTTGGCGCTGACCAATCCGGCGGGGTACGCGGCGGCGTTCCCCACCTGCGACATCATGAACGGCGACATCAACGACGATGGGAAGGCCGACTTCGGCGACATCAACCCGTTTGTGCGGCTGTTGACCGGCCCGTAGCGGCCACGGGACGCTGGACGGGAGGGCGAGCCTCCCGGCGAGCCGCAGTTCGGCAGTCCCGGCGCGCCGGGATCGCCCTGCCAGGTCGCGCGATTTCGAATGCCGACTTGGAGCCGCGAACCGAACCCGCTACGCAAGTGGTGGGCCGCGGGCCCCCGCAATGGCGTGCGGGGTTCTGATCGGCGTTCTTAGGAGCGCGGCGGATTGACAATCGCGCTGCCGCGTTGAGCGGTCGCGTCAGACGTGACAACCTGAGCCGCGCGGCCGGCCGCGGCGACGGACGCGCCCGGTCCGGGGACGACGGCGCTGCGCGGCCCACCGGTTGTGCCCCGGGTTTCCGGCCGGTCGTGCTCGTGCCGGCTGAACCACATGCTGACGGCGGTCTGGAGCAGGATGCGGAGGTCCAGGCCGACGCTCCAGTTGCGGATGTAGTACATGTCGTGCTGGATGCGCTTGTGCAGCGACGTGTCGCCGCGCCACCCGTGAATCTGCGCGTACCCCGTCATCCCCGCCTTCATCTTGTGTCGCAGCATGTAGTTGGGGATCTGGTGCTTGAATTGCGCGATGAACTCCGGCCGCTCCGGCCGCGGCCCCACCAGCGACATGTGCCCGGCCAGCACGTTGAACAGGTTGGGCAGTTCGTCCAGGCTGGTCCGCCGCAACCAGGCCCCGACGCGCGTCCGCCGCGGGTCGGCTGCCCGCGACCACACCGGCCCGTCGGCCTCGGCGTCGGCACGCATGGTGCGGAACTTCAGCATGATGAACTCGCGGCCGTCCAGCCCCATGCGCCGCTGGCGATACAGCACCGGCCCCGGGCTGCTGAGCTTGACGAGCACCGCCAGCACGGCCATCGGCGGCAGGGCGATGAGCAGGCACAGGCTGCCGACGATGAGATCGAAGGCCCGCTTCACCAGGGCCGCGGACCCGTACAGCGGCGTTTGCCGCAGTGAGAGGATCGGCACGCCGTCGAGTTGCGTCACGTTCGGCCGCATGGCGAAGCCGGGGTTCACGTCGGGAACCAGGCGCACGTCGGCCATCGAGGTGGACAGGGCCGTCAGCACTTCGTCCACGCGGTGGGCGTGGTGCGAGGGCAGCGCGACGAAGATGGCATCGACCGGGTGCTGCTCAACGATCGTGGCCAGGTCGCCGAGGGGGCGACGCACGGGCACGCCGCGGATCGCCGCCGGCCCCTCGCCGTCGTCCACGAAATACGCGACCTCAATCCCCGTCCAGGCGTTGCGCAGCAGGGCCTGATGGACGCGCTGGGCCGCCCGGCCGCTGCCCACGATCGCGGCGTAGCGGCGGTTGAACCCGCGGCGGCGCAGCACGCGGGCCAGCCCGCGCACGCTGAGCCGGAACAAGACGAAGAAGCCGGTGCCGCAGACGGCGTACGTGGCGATGAAACCGCGGGAAATCTTGTACGTGGCCGGCATGGCGTAGTCGATCAGCACGACGACGACCACGGCCACCACGAACGCCTTGAAGATGTCGCGGGCCTCGCGCCCCGGTCCTTCGCCGCGCCGCGGGCGGTATAGCCGCAGGCGGGCGAAGATCACCAGGTGGCCGAGCACAACCAGCGGCAGCATGGGGAGGAACTTGTCGGTCAGCGCGGGCACGCCCTTGGCCGGATCGACCGGGAGGCATCCGAAGCGGATCCAGTAGCTGGCCAGCCACGCCGCCGCCACGGCCAGGGCATCCGCCACGACCAGCAGGCCGAGCACCAATTGGTTGTGCTGCTTGAGCATGTCAACCCATTATGGGCCGTTGCGGCGTGCGACGGAAGCGGCGACCGCGGCCGACATCCCACCCGGCGCGGAGCAAAGTCGCGCTACCGGCGCGTCGGCACCGGCCGCCGGCGTCGTTTCTGATGTTGGCGGGCCGGTGCCGCACGACGATCCCCGAGGTCCGATATCGCTGCCGGCGCCGCCCGCGAATGGAGGTAGCGCCGATGTCAGCCAAACACCCAATCCTGAGCGTCGCCGCTCTGTTGGCGGCCTTCGTCGGTCCCCTCAACGTCCGGGCCGAGCAACCCACCCCCGACGAAATGCGACGCGTCGCCGAGAACTGGCTCACCTATATGGTCGCCGAGCACGGCGACTGGGCCGGGGGGAAACAACCGCGGATTGCCGGCGTTTCCGAACTGACCGCTGGCGACCGGCTCCTGGCCCGCTGCTACGCCGTCGCGCCGCGGGGCTACATCGTCGTCCCCGCGCTCAAGGAACTGCCGCCGGTGAAGGCCTGCTCATCCACGAGCGACCTCGATGTCACGGCCACCGGCGGCTTCACGCAACTCCTGCGGGAAGTGCTCGATCAGCGGCTCACGCTGTACGTCGACACTTACGGCAGCCTGGACGCCTTGCAGCCGCCGACCGGCCCCGTGCTCTTCGACGCGGTCAATCGGGAGGAGTGGGCCCGGTACGCGCAACCCGCGGAGCAGTTTGCCCGGGAGATGAGCGGTGGGGCGATGGACCTGACCGAAGTCGGACCGCTGCTGTGGACCTACTGGCACCAGCGGGCGCCGTTCAACAACAACTGCCCGTGGGGCGACGGCGACCGCTGCCTGGTCTGCTGCGTCGCCACCGCGACCTCGCAGATCATGGCGTTTCACCGTTGGCCGCCGGCCGGTGTTGGCAACCACACGGACAAGTGGAACGGCGATCAGTCCTGCGGCAGCACCACGGCCGGGGCGGACCTCTACGCCGACTTTTCCGACCTCTACGACTGGGGGAACATCCCGGCGGCGTGCGCTCCCCCCATCAACTGCCAGCCGGCGGAGCAGACGGCCGTGGCCGAGTTGTGCTACGAAGTCGGCGTGGCCCTTGATGTGGACTACGGGGCGTGCGCTTCGGGCACACAAACGTACTACGCCCGCGACGCGCTTCCCAAGTACTTCCGCTATGACGCGGACACGATCGCCAAGAAGGACCGGCCAGACCACACGCAAGCCCAGTGGTGGAGCCTGATTCAGAACGAAATCAACAATGACCGGCCGATTCTGTATCGCATCAAGGGGCATGCCGTTGTCTGTGACGGCTGGCGGGACACCGGCGGCACGAAGCAGTACCACTATGACTACGGCTGGTACGACAGTCACACCACGTGGTACACGCTCGACAACCTGTACTGCCCATGGGCCGGCTGCGGTCTGAACGAGGAGTACATGATCATCGGCATCCAACCGCGCAAGCCGAAGAATGATAAATGCGCCAACGCCGAAGCCGTCGGCAACGTGACCAACCTGGCCTACGAGACAAACTACGCGACCAGCGATGGCAACACCACCTGCATGAACAGCCCCGACATCTGGTATCTCTACACGGCTACCTGCTCCGGCACCGCGAAGATCAGCCTGGCGGGCAGTTACTACGACACGGCCCTGGCGGTCTACCGCGATGACAGTTGCAGCCCGCTCGGCAAGCGGCTGGCCTGCGTGAACTGGTATTGCCCCAACGGCGCCGAGTGCAGCATCTACGTCATCAAAGACCACAAGTACCTGATTCAGGTCGGCGGGTATCAGCAGTTCGACAAAGGCTGCGGCTTCCTGACCATCAGTTGCCAGGCCGGGCCGCCGCCCAACGACGACTGCGTCAACGCGGAGCCCGTGGGCCTGATCGACAACGAACCCTTCGACACCACCAACGCCACCAAGGACATATACGGCTCGGCACTGACCGGCCCGAACATCTGGTATGACTTCACCCCCAACTTCACCGGCGCGGCCAGCGTCAGCCTGTGCGGCAGCGCGTACGACACCGAGCTGGCGGTCTACAACGGCTGGCGCTGCAACCCGCTGCCGCCGGTGAAGTGCACCAATGACGACTTCTGCAACAAGCAGTCCGCCTGCAACATCACCGTCGTTCAGGGCCGCTCGTACCTGATCGAGGTCGGCGGCGCCGGCGGTGTGACCGGCCAGGGCTACCTGAGCATCCGCAAGGGCTTCATCATCGTCTGGGGCGACGACTTCGACGACTATCCGCCCGGCGGCCTGAACGGCCAGGGCGGCTGGGGCAGTTGGAACAACGAGCCGCCCCACGGCCACTTCCAGGTCGTCACCGAGAACTCCCAATCGGAGCCCAACGCGCTCGGTCTGACCCTCTTCGATAGCGCCGTCCACGGCTTCCAGAACGTCACGGCGGGGCAGTGGGTGTTCACGACGTACCAGTTCATCCCGCACGGTACCCAGGGTTCCGCCACGCGCCTCGGCCTGCTGAACACCTACCAGCCCGGTCGCGGGACGTTCATCTGGTCCACCCGGCTGCGCTTCGAGCCGCAACAGGGACTCGTGGTGAGCGAGCCCGACGGCGGACACGCACCGCTCGCCCCCGGTGTCTGGGCCGAGATCCGCGTCGAAATCGACCTCGACAACGACCTCCAGTCGATCTACTACAACGGCCAGCACCTCGTCACCAAGAGTTGGACGGCCGGCGGCGGCGGTGGCGGGCTGCTCAACCTCGCCGCCGTCAACCTCGATGCCGCCGATAGCCCCTACATGACGTACTACGACGACATGGCCCTCAGCCCCCGGGTCGGCGCCTGTTGCGTCCCGGAGGGCACGTGCATTGAGATGGAGGAGGGGGACTGCCTGGCGGCGGGCGGCCTCTGGCACGGCCTGGGCAACTCGTGCGCCGCGGTGTCCTGCCCGCAACCGCCGGGCGCCTGCTGCTTCGCCGGCCAGCCGTGCCAGGACCTCAGCGCGGACGATTGTGCGCTGGCCGGCGGGACGTGGCAGGGGCCGTACAGCGCCTGTGCCAATAACCCTTGCCCCGTCGAGCGGGCCGCGTGCTGCTTCCCCGACACCTGGTGCGAAGACCTCACTGAGGCTGAATGCGCGGCCGCCGGCGGAGCTTGGCAGCCCGGTCAAATCTGTCAGACGGTCGAGTGCACGCGCGATTGCAACGGCAACAACATCCCCGATTGGGAGGATCTCCTCAATTGCACCGGCGAACCGTGGTGCAGCGACTGCAATGACAACAACATGATCGACGTCTGCGAAATCCCCCCGCTCGGCACGCTCAACGACTGCAACAGCAATGGCATCCCGGATGAGTGCGAGCCGACCAATCTGCCCTGGACCGAGGACTTCGATTCCTACGCGGCCGGCAGCGGCCTGCACGGCCAGGGTTGCTGGAGAGGCTGGGACAACGACCCGCGGTTCGACGCGCTCGTGACCGCGGCCCAGTCCCTCAGTCCGCCGCACGCCGTGGACATCCGCGGCGCCGCCGACCTGGTCCGCGAGTACTTCGGCGCGACCACCGGCCGCTGGACGTTCAAGACCCATGTGTTCATCCCGGCGGCCATGCACGAGAAGGCGTACTTCATCCTGCTGAACAAGTATCCGGCGTTCGAAAACCACGACTGGTCGCTCCAGGTGGAGTTCGACGGCACGAGCAACCTGGTCCGGGACTACCCGCCCACGGCGTCGTTGCCGCTGGTCCGCGACGCCTGGGTGCCGCTGCGCGTGGTGGTCAACCTCGACGCCGACCAGCAGAAGGTCTTCTACGGCCCCCAGCGGCTCGTGACCCTGAGCTGGACCGGCGGCGTGGCCCCGGGCGGCGCGCGGAACATCGCCGCCGTGGACTTGTATGCCAACAACTCGTCCTCCGTGTATTACGATGAGTTCTCGCTCGAGCGCACGGTGCGCGGCGACCTGAACTGCGATTACGCGGTGGACTTCGGCGACATCAATCCGTTCGTGCTGGCACTGACCAATCCGGCCGGCTACGGAAACGCGTTCCCCGGCTGCGACATCATGAACGGCGACATCAACGAGGACGGCCGCGTCGACTTTGGAGACATCAACCCGTTTGTTCGCCTCCTGACCGGTCCGTAATCGGACGGGTCGAAGGGGTGTCGTCGGCCGGTGGTGCTCCCCGCGCGCCACCGGCCGCTTTCATTCCGGCTCCCTTCAAGAAGCTGTCCACGAGCCCCCCTCCCTTCCAGGGAGGGGCGAGCCCTCCAGCGAACAGCCGGGGACCATGCCGACGTTGGCGTCGGCATGCCGAGGGCAAGTGGCGGGACACGGCAAGGTGCCGCACGCCCGGCGACCAACCGCACCGCGCGTTAACTCCACCCTGCGCGCGGCCGGTGGCATGGCCGCGTCTATGCGGCCATGCGAGACCCCGCGACCAGCGCCCACCCAGGGCCGCGGACATGCCACCGACCGTAGCGGCCGGGCTCCGCACCGGCCGTGGGAAGTGCGGGCGTCCCGCTCGCCAATCACCGGCCATTGGCCGGTGCCGCACTACCTCGCGGGCGCGTTCGTCACACCTTGGCCCGCGCCACAGGTCCCCGGGGGTGCAAGCGCAGCGCAAACGAGGGGCTGCCTCGGCCGCTGTTCGCGCTGGGGATTCGAGCAGCGGAGTGGGTCCAGGTCGCTATGTGCGTTGCATCGCCGCGTCGATGAGCGGCCGCAGCGTGGTTTCGGAGAAGTCGAACCGCAGGCCGGCGGCCTCGAACAGCTCCGGCAGCGGGCGCGCGCCGCCCAGGGCCAGTCCGTGGCGGTACAGCGCGACGGCCTGAGCGTAGTCCGTCAGCGAGTTCTTCCACACCTGGAGGGCCCCGAGCTGCGCGATGCCGTACTCGACGTAGTAGAACGGCACCTCGTAGATGTGCAGCTTCTTCTGCCAGCTCTGCCGGTCGTGCCGCTCCAGACCGGACAGGTCCACCTCGGGGGCGAAGCGCTTCGTCAAGGTCTGCCAGTGGTCCTTCCACGCTTCAATGCCGGCGTCGACGTGCGTGTACACAAAGTGCTGAAACGCGTCGATGCTCGCCATGAACGGGAAGAACGTGACGATCTTCTCGAAGAACCGCCGCGTCGCCCGCGGGGACTCGTCGCCGAAGAACTCGGTCGTGTGCGGCAGCGCGAGGCACTCCATGCCCATCGAGGCGACCTCGGAGAACTCGATCGGGGCACTGCGGTAGGCGATGAACGGCTCGTTACGGCAAGCCCAGGTGTGAAACGCGTGCCCGCCCTCGTGCAGGAGTGTCCGCACGTCGGTCTCGGTGCCCACCGCGTTCATGAAGATGAACGGCAACCGACGCTCGGCAAACGTCGTTTGATAGCCGCCGGGGGCCTTGCCCTTGCGGCTGCCCAGGTCGAGCGAGCTGCGCTGCCGCAGCGTGTCGAAGATGCGGCCGAGCTCGGGGTCAATGCGGTGGAAGATGCGGCTGCAACCGGCGGAAAGCTGCTCGTCGGTCTCGAACGGCCGCAGTGGCGGGCGGCCCTCCGGGTCCACCGCCATGTCCCACGGCCGCAGCGTGGCGACGCCGAGCTTCTCCTGGCGGCGTCGGGCGAGTTCTCGCGCGGCGGGGACACACACCCGCTCGATCGCGTCGTGAAAGGCGAGGCAGTCGCCGGGGGTGTAGTCGAAACGCTCGAAGGCCCGGAAGGCGTATTCGCGGAAGTCCTGGCAGCCGGCGTTCCGCGCGATCCGGTGCCGCAGGGCCACCATCTTCTCGAAGAGCCGGTCGAGGGCCGCGGCGTCCTGGAGGAAGCGGTCGGCCCCGAGGCGCCACGTTTCCTCGCGGACGCTCCGGTCCGGCTCCTCCAGGTAGCGGCCCAACTGCTGGAGCGTCAGCTCTTTCCCGTCGTACGGCACGGTCATCGCCCCCGTGATCGCCTGGTACTCGGTCTTGAGCTTCTGGTCCTCCGTCAGCAGCGGGATGTTCTCCTCGCGGTACAGGGCGATCGCGTTCCGCAGGCTGCGCTCCAGCACCTCGTACCGCCTGCGCGGCAACGGCAGCCGTTCGGCGGCCTCGACGAACTTCCGCCGCAGCTTGTCCTGCCACGGCTGGGCCTTCGGCTGCACGTTCTCCAGGAAGTACAAATAGCGCTGTTGCCGCTCGGGGTCGTCGGTCTGACAGGTCATCGCGGTGTACCGCCGCGTCCCCTCCTCGTCGAAGCAGGCCTCCAGTTCGCTCCCGTCGATGAGCCACTGCTCGAGTTCCGCGACCGATTGGACCGGCCGCTCGACCAGCTCGCGGAAATACGGCTCGGCCGTTTCCCAGGTGCCGAAATCGGCGGCGGCGGCGACATAGCGACGAGGAAACTCCGGGGCGGCGGTTTCAGCACACATAGTCAGACCTTTCCGGTTGGCAAAGCGTTCGGCGGCCGGCGGGCTCCGCACCTCCCTCCCTGCAGGTCGCCACGGGTGACTTGCCGCGGCGAGGAGGGGTTGAGGGAGGGTCGCAGCGCCCGTGCGGCGGCCCCTCTCCCCAGCGGGAAGAGGATGAAAAGACCGACTCTACTCCTTCTTCACGCCGAGATCGGCGGTGGTGAACAGGGCCGCGAAGCGGTAGCCGGCCTGCTCAATGGCCTCCCGGCCGCCTTCCTGCCGGTCAATGGTAACCACGATGCCCGTCACCGTCCCGCCCGCGCCCTCGATCGTCCGGCACGCCTCGATGGCCTGGCCGCCGGAGGTACACACGTCTTCGACGAGCAGCACGCGTTCGCCCTGCTCCAACTGGCCCTCGATGAGCTTGCCCGTGCCGTAGCCGGCCTTCTTCGCGTTGCGCACGATGACGAAGGGTTTGCCGGTCTGCAACGACGCGGCGGCGGCCAGCGCGATCGCCCCCAACTCGGCGCCGGCGATGCGGTCGACTTCGGGCGTCACGAAGCGGGCGAAACGGACGCCGAGCTCGCGGAGCAATTCCGGTTGGGTCTCGAAGAGGTACTTGTCGAGGTAGTACTTGCTCTTGCGGCCGCTGCGGAGCGTGAAGTCCCCCTCGAGCAGTGCGGCCGAGCGCAGGGCCTGGGCCAGTTCGGCATCGGTCATCGGTGGGTCTTCCTGGGAGGTTTGCGGCGGGGTGCGGACGGCGGCGCACCCGGTCGCCGGCGCGGCGCGGTCGAGCGGGGCGCGGGCGGCGTTTCGCCGGCGTCGGCGGAGGCGAGCAACGCGGTGAACTGCGTCAGGCCCTCGCGGCCGAAACGCAGCACCAGCTCAAACAGGGTGCTCATGGTGGCGAGGAAGTCGCGCAGGTCGTCGAGGCGCCGGCGGTAGGCGACCAACTCGGCCGCGGCGTCGGACGGGCCGCCGCCCTCCGCGATCAGCGCGCGGCAGCGGTCGATGGTGCCGATCACGGGCTCGACCTCGCGACGGCGACGCTCGCGGAGGATGGTTTCGAACATGTGCCAGACGTCGGCGTCGGCCTGGAAGTACTCCTTGCGGTCGCCGAAGTGGTGGACCCGCTGCACCAGGCCCCAGTCCACCAGGGCCCGCAGGTTCATGCTGGCGTTGCCGCGGGAGACGTGCAATTCCCCCATCACGTCGTCGGTACACAGCGGCCGCCCGGCGACGAACAGCAGGGCGTGAATCTCGGCCATCGTACGGCTGATGCCCCAGTAGCCGCCCATCTCGCCCCAGCGGCGGACCAGCAGACGCTTCGATTCCGTCAGCGCGTCACTCATAGTGGTGAGAACAAAAGTTTCAGAACCGCCTAGAAGGATAGGCCCCCCGGCGCGTTTTTCAAGCGCCCCCGCGCGGGGCCGGCCGCCTCAATTCCCGCCCGCGCGCCGCGGCGGAAGGTCGTTGGTGTCCAAGCGCGGCAGCGCGAGCGGACCGTGCCGCGACAGGTCGGCGACGGCCGTCTCGGTGGTCAGGCCCACGACGCCCCCGTAAGCGCGAACTTGCGCGCGCACGTCGGCGGTGTGGGCCCCGTAGGGGTAAGCGATGACCCAGCGATCGGTGGGCGCCCCGACGCGGACCAGGAACTCCAGCCCCTCCTCAATCTCACGGGCCTGCTCCGCGGCCGGCAGCGTGTCCAGCCAACGGTGCGTCGCGCCGTGGTGGCCGATGTACATGCCGGCGGCGTGCATCCGCCGCAGCTCGTCGCACGAGACGTACAGCTCCCGCGCGAAGGCCGCCTCGTCGTCCGTGACGTAGCGCCGAAACAGCGCCCCCGTCAGCTCCGCGCGCAGCGCCTCGGGTAACTCGCGTTGGAGCAGCCGCTTCACGAAGATGACCTCCGGCGAATCGAAGCGGCCCGCGACGGCCAGGCGCCGCCGGTAGTCCTCCGTGGGCGGCAAGTCGTACGCCCGGCGGCGCTCGTCAAGCGCGGCGCAGAGCCACCGCACGAGCTCGTCGATCGGCACCCCGGTCGCCAGCACGAAGTGCAGCTTGTGTACGTCCAGTACCTGCTCGCGGAGGATCGGGCGCGACGACGGAAAGAAGCTCCCCTGCCAGCCGCGCTCGATCAGGCGCGGCAGAACGTACGTGAGATGCTCGCGGAAACCGTCGTCGAAGGTCAGCAAGGCCGCGTTGGCCGGCAGCTGCCCGGGCGGGTCGAGCACGGCCTCGATCACCGCCTCCATGCGGACCACGCAGTAGCGCCGCGCGAGGTGCTCGAGCTGCGTGTCAAACTCGGCGGTGGCCAGCGACTTCAGGTCGGGGTAGCGGGTGCCCGCCGGGTCGCGCACGTAGTGGTACATTACAACCGTCAGCATCCGCGGCTCCGCGCCGGCTCACTCGGCGGCGGCCGGCGACCAGACGTGCGGCCGGTCCATGCCAGCGTCGGATTTGACCAGATAGACATCCCGCGGGTCAAGGGTCGGACCCTCGCCTCCCCTCGGCGGCGAGCGAAACACGTAGTTGATCGGGCCGACGTTGTAACGCAGCGGGGCAAACAGCGGCGGCACGGCGGCGAACACCGGCGCCGCGGCCGCGTTCTGCGGTGCGAAGCCGAGCCATTCCAACAGCCCAGCCAACCGCGGGCTGCTGTGTTGAAAGTCGGCCAGGACGCACCCGGCTTCGATCGCCCACATGAGCACGCCCGCCAGCAGTTCCGCGAAGGGGCCGTCCGCCTCGCCGTCCCACGTTTCGGGCCGGGCCGGCAGCAGTTCGATCAGTCGCAGCACGTTCAAACCATGCACGACCGGGTTGTCGGGGCTGACGATCGCCTCCACGCGCGCCACCACCACGCCGGGGCCGGCCGGCTCACCGAAGAACAGGTACCTGTACACGGGGCAGTGCAGGTATCGCCACGTCCAGAACTCCGCCGTTCGGTGCAGCCCGAAGCGCAACCATTGCGCTGTCGAGCGAAGGTAGAGTTCCGCCACGGCCGCGGGATCGGGGCGCGGCGTCGGTTCGACCGCGGCCGCCGGGGCCTCCAGCAACCGCGTGTGGGCCTCGACCAGCGGACGCACGAAGGCGGCCGTGTGCCGCGCCGGCGGCGCCGCGACCGCGACGCTGACGGCGGGGGGCGTTGCCGTCGAGGAGGCCGCGGAACCTGTATCGGGAGCGAACGCGATCAGGCGCTGGCAGCCGTCCATCCGCAACGGGACGATCCAGCGGAACAGCCGGTCGCCGTGCTGGTACCCGCGCCGCGTGTAGTAGTGAACCACCTTGGGGTTGACGCCCAGCGAGCAGCACGCGGGGAAGCGGTCTTCGAGGGCTTTCATCAGAAGCAGGCCCAGGCCGCGATTCTGAATCTGCGGATCGACGATCCAGACGTCGAACGCCGCACCAGGGACGACTTCGTCCCCACACCGGTACAAGCCGGGGATGCCGCCGAGGAAGCCGACCACCTTCTGGCCGTCCACCGCGACCTGGGAGACGGGTTGCCCCGAACCGCCGAAGCCGGCGAATTGCCAGCGGAAGATGTCGAGGTCGGTCAAGGGGTGGCTGGGTCGCCAGTGGGCGCGCAGGAAGGACCGCACGTCACCCCAGTCGGTAGGCTGGTAGTCGCGCAGCTCCATCACAGGCCTCGTGGACGACGCCGAGAAGGCCGCGCCGAAGGAAGGCGTGGCCACGACGGCTAACGGCGCTATCGGCAGGGCGGGCGTGGCGGTTCCGCCAACCCCGGCACGTGCCGGGGCGGCCACGCTCTGTCGCCCGAATGGGCGGGCACGGCGACAAGGCGACCTCGGGCAGATACCTTATACGAGCGCGGCGCGAAAGCCCGCCAACGTGTGACCGGGAGGCTGGTCCGTGGAATGTCCTGAAGCGGAGTCCCGTTCGCCTGGACGTATGGTCGTCGTGAGCGTGGCCGTGCTGCTCGCCCTCGGCGCGCTGCTGCACACCTGGCAGGAGGCGCGCCGCCAGATGGGGATCGACTTCCTGCACTACTGGGCTGTGCCGCGGGCCCTGCACGCCGGGCCGATCGCCAACATTTACTCCCCGGAGGGACGCCGCGAACTCGGCCGGCGCACGGCCGCGGCGGCGGCGGCGGAGGGCGTCCCGGAAATCCAGAAGGCGGCGACGACGGCCGCTCTGAAGTTCGAAGGCGGCTCGCTGGAGACCCTCGCCACGCCGTTTCTGTTCAGCGTGTTTGAGCTCTTCGCCGGGGGCCAGTATCAGCGCGACTTTCGCCTCTACCAGTTTGCCTCGCTGGCGGTGTTCGCGGGGGCGATTCTGGCCCTGGGCCGCTGCTTCGGGTACTCCTGGACGCTGACTTTCCTGTTTCTCGCGCTGCTGACGCTGCGGTTCGAGCCGCTCAAGTCGGACCTCTGGGTGGGCAACGTCAACTGCCTCCAGCTCGGGTTGCTGGCCGCCGCCTTGCTGCTCCTGACGCGCAGCACCCGCCCGTGGGCCGGCCTGCTCACCGGCCTGCTGCTGGGGGTGAGTCTCGCCTTCAAGCCGTACACCTGGCCGGCGGTGTTGCTGCTGGCGGGCGCGGGCGCGTTCCACTGGGCCGCCCTGCCGGTGATCTCGATCGCGGTGGGCCTCGGCGTCGGCGTGCTCGGCGCGGTCGGGGTGTCGTCGCTCTACTTCGGCGGGGTTGCGTGCTGGCTCCAGTGGCTGCGCGTTCTGCCCGACGTGTTGGCGTCCACCCGCGCGGTGAGCGAGGGGAACATGGGTTTCTCGCCGCTGTGCCGCGACACCTTCCGTCTCGACCTGTCCCACCCGTTGCTCGTGTTCCTCCTGGCTATCACGCTGGTCTGCGCCTGGCATGGAAGGGCACGGGCCCGTCGACGGGACGTGGAGCAGCGTGAACAGGGTGTCCCGCCACCCGGCGCCGGTGCCCCCGCGGCCCAGGCCGCTGCCGTGCTGGCGATCGGTTGCGGCGTGATGTTGCTCACGTCGCGCCTGGTCTGGCTCCATTACTACCTGTTGGCGGTGCCGCTCCTGCTGTATGTGCTGCGCGGACTGTTCCGGGACAGCCCGGGCCCCCACCACGTGGTCGGCGCGTTGTTCGCCCTCGCGGCCTTCACCGTGCTGTCCGCCCCGGTCCTCGCCGGGCTGCACGTCGCGGCCTGGCTCTTCGCCGGCGGCACACTGGTTCTGGTCACGCTGGGCCTTCTGGCGCTGCGCGAGGCGCCGGGGACTTGAAGTTGCTAACAGCACCCACCACTTGCGTGGTGGGTGCTGTTAGCGGCTGTCAGTCAAACTCCCCCACCGGCAGGCCGTCGGCGACGTCGCGCAGGGCGGCGTGATCGAGAATGCGGATCTGCTGCGCATCCACCGTTTCGATCAGCCCCGCTTCGGCCAGCCGCCGCAGCGTCCGCGACAGCGTCTCCCGCGTCAGGTTCAGGTGGCTGGCCACGTCCTTCTTCAGCACCGGCAACGTGAATGCCTCCGGCCGCTCGTGCGGCGCCGACCGCAGGATGTAGCCCGCGACACGCCCGACAGCGTCGCGCAGGACGACATCTTCGAGCAAGCCGACGAGGTGCCGCGTCCACAACGCCAGCCCCTCGACCAACTGAAGGCACACGCGGTGGTTCGTCTCCAGCAGCCGTCGAAAGCGGTCCGCCGGCAGCACCACGCACACCGTGTCCTCAACCGCCTCGGCGTTGGCGGGGTACGCGAGCTCGCCGATCGCCGCGACCTCGGCGAACGTCTGTCCCGGCTGGGCCATGTGCAGGACGTGGTCCTTGCCGCTGGGGGCGACCTTGTACACGCGGACCAGGCCGCGGCCGACGCAATAGAGCGCCTCGCACTCCTGCCCCTGCCGGAAAATCACGCGATCTCTCGCGAATTCGACCACCCGCCCTAGCTCCCCGACGAGGACCAGGGATGAGTCGTCTAACCCGCGAAATAGAGAGCACTTACGAAGAATCTGGGCCGCTGTCAGCTCCATCCGTTCACCCGGCTGGCAAAATAATTCGTACCGTTTTGATCCAGATCAAAGACGATCGCCGCCGACCGTGCGAAAAGTAGTGTCGTGGCGGCGGTGAGCCGTGGCAAGGGCCGCGGCGAAGGCCGCCGCCGGAGGTGCTCAAAATGATCCGCGAAGTGGTGGTGATCGACGAAGAGCTGTGCGACGGCTGCGGGCTGTGCATCCCGTCGTGTCAGGAGGGAGCACTTCAGATCGTCAACGGGAAGACGAAGCTGGTCGCCGATCGGCTGTGCGACGGCCTGGGGGCGTGCCTGGGGCACTGCGCACGCGACGCGATTCGTATCGAGCGGCGGGAAGCCGCGGCGTTTGACGAAGAGGCCGTCGCCGCTCACTTGGTTACGTCGGGCCCAGGATCCGATCAGCACCGACATCCACCCGCCGCACCGTCGCCCGCGCCGTATTCCGGCGGCGGGTGCCCGGGAGCGCGATTCGCGCAGTTCGCGGGCGGTGCGTGCCCTTCGAGCGGCGGGAACGGTTCCGGCAAGACCGTAACGGACCAGCCCTCCGAGCTGACGCACTGGCCCGTGCAATTGCACCTATTGTCGCCGCATGCGCCGGTCTTGGAAGGCGCGCGCCTGCTGGTGGCGGCGGACTGCGTGCCGATCGCATATGCTGGTTTTCACGCGGAGCTGCTGCGCGGCCGGGCCGTGGTGATTGCGTGTCCCAAGCTCGATGACACGACGGGCTACGTCGAGAAACTCACCGAGATGATCGCGCGCAACGAGTTGCGGGACATCACCGTCGTTCACATGGAGGTGCCGTGCTGCACGGGGATCGTTCATGCGGTCCTGCAAGCGCGCCAACTCGCGCGGATACCCGTGCCCATCGAGGAAATCGTCATCGGCATTCGCGGCGACGTCGTTGGTCGGCGGTCGCTGCCGGCGGAAGGCCAACACCCCGGCGGTCGTTCGGGTATGGATCGCGGACAACAAAGCGTGAGGCGTTAGTGTGTGTCGGTCGTTACCCTCCCCCAACCCCTCCTCGTCACGGCGAGTCGCCTGTGGCGACCTGAGAGGGAGGGGGGTTGGGAGGCGACTCGCAGGATCGCGACATTCGGGCTTACCGGCCGCCGCCGCGCAAAGATCGCGACCGGCCACTTGGTACGCCCATCCGAACCCCGCACGCCAGTGCGGGGCGCAGCCGCCCACCACTCGCGTGGCGGGTTCGGATAGCGACTCTCAGAAAGGAAGGAACCATGTTCTGCAACCAGTGTGAACAGACGTATCAGGGTACCGGCTGCGTCGAGACCGGCGTGTGCGGAAAAGACCCGGACATGCAGTCGCTTCAGGAAATTCTGCTGTACGGCGTGAAGGGCATGGCCGCGTACGCCCACCACGCCCGGCGGCTTGGAATGGTGGACGAAGACGTCGATGCCTTCGTCGAGGAAGCCCTGTTCGCCACCGTCACCAACGTCAACTTCGACCTCGGGAGTCTGTTCGAGCTCGTGCTGGAGTGCGGGCACAAGAACCTGCGCGTGATGCAGATGCTCGACGAGGGGCACACGAAGCGCTTCGGTACCCCGTCGCCGACCGCCGTGTTCGAGGGCACCCGCGCCGGCCCCGGCATCCTCGTCACCGGTCACGACATGGTCGATCTGGCCGACCTGCTCGAACAGACCAAGGGCACCGGCATCAATGTCTACACCCACGGCGAGATGCTGCCGGCCCACACGTACCCCGAGCTCCGCAAACACAAGCACCTGGTCGGGCATTTCGGCGGCGCGTGGCAGAAGCAGCGGGCCGAGTTTCTCCGCTTCACCGGGCCGATCCTGGCCACCACCAACTGCATCCTCATCCCGCGTGAGCAGTACAAGGACCGCGTCTTCACGACCCGTGTCACCGCGGTCCCCGGCGGCCGGCGGTTGACGACCAACGACTTCTCCGCGGTCATCGAGTCCGCCCGGCGGTGTGAACCGCTGCCCGAGCGGCAAGACGGCGAATCCACCATCGGCTTCCATCACAGCGTACTGCTCGGTCTGGCCGACAAGATCCTGGCCGCCGTCAAGGCCGGCAAGTTGCGGCACTTCTTTGTCATCGGCGGTTGCGACGGGGCCGAGCCGGGCCGCAACTACTTCACCGAGTTCGCGCGCAGCACACCCGAGGACACCGTCGTGCTCACGCTGGGCTGTGGCAAGTACCGGATTCGCCACGAGGACTTCGGGACGATCACGCTCGACGGGGCCGGGCCGGTCCCGCGGCTGCTGGACATGGGGCAGTGCAACGACGCCTATGGGGCGATTCAGGTCGCGGCCGGCCTGGCCAAGGCGTGCAGTTGCTCGGTCAACGACTTGCCGCTGAGCATCGTGCTGTCGTGGTTCGAGCAGAAAGCGGTGGCGGTGCTGTTGACCCTGCTGGCCCTGGGCGTGAAGGGCATCCGGATCGGTCCGGCCGCGCCGGCGTTTGTGTCGCCCAACGTGTTTAAGATCCTCCAGGACAAGTACGACCTGAAGCTGACCGGCGCCGACCCGCACGCGGACCTGAAGGCGTGCCTGTCCCGCCGAACGTAGCCAGGAGATAATCACCACAGAGGCACAGAGAGCACAGAGACGGAAGAGAACAAGAGAAAAGAGAAGCAGTACCTGGGTAGACTTGCTGTCGTGCTGGACACTGACACATGAGCGCAACCCTGTCTGCGACAACGACAACGCCCCAGTGCCTCTGCAATATCACTGGCCTTCTCTCTGTGCCCTCTGTGCCTCTGTGGTGAACAATATGTCGTAAGTGCGCATGTGGGTTGTTAGGAGCGGAACCGGTGTTTGAACCGCCGCCGGAAGTCTACGACGCCCTGATCGACTGGCCCAAGCGGCTGGCGAATGAAACGCCGCTCTATCGCGCCTTGTTCGAGCAGCACGGCGTGCGGCGGGTGCTCGACGCAGCGTGCGGGACCGGGCAACACGCCGCGATGTTCCACTCATGGGGCCTGAACGTCGAAGGCGCCGACGTCAGCCCGGCGATGATCGAGCACTGCCGGCGGCAGTTTGGGGAGTCGGATGCGCTGCGCTGGGTGGTCCGCTCGTTTGCCGAACCCGTCGGCCGTGTGTTCGATGCGTTCGTGTGCGTCGGCAACTCGCTGGCGCTCGTGCCCGATGTGGCGACGGCGTTACGAGCGATCGAGTGCTTGACCGGCGCGTTGCGCCCCGGCGGCGTCGGCATCGTCCAGGTCTTGAACTTGTGGCGGCTCGCCGAAGGACCGGTGGTCTGGCAGAAGTTCCGGCGGGTCACGTTGGATGGCGTCGAGCACACTCTGCTCAAGGGCGTACACCGTGTCGGGGCACGCGGATTCGTGGAGTTCGTTGATCTGACAATCGCCGGCGACGCGCTGACGCCCCGCCACGAGGCGGTGCCTTTTCTCGGTCTGGACGTTGACGAGCCGGCGCGGGCCGCCCGCGACGCCGGCGCCACCACCGTTCAGAGGTATGGCGATTACCAGCGCACGCCGTACGGCCGGGAGCACAGCGGTGATCTGATTCTGGTGATTGACAAATGAGCGCCGGCCGGGTCGGTTTCAACGCGCCCGCCAGAACTCCGCACTGGCGTGCGGGTTTGGACAGCAGTCCGCCGCAAGGCGCGCCGTAGCGTCCGCCCCCCGTGGCGGACGTCGGATTCCGAGGCGTTTTCGGCACTCTACGTCGGCCACAGGGGGCCGACGTCACTTGTGCAGCGGATGAATAGGCGTTCCGGGGCGAAACAGGCAGCCGCGCTTCAGGCGGCCCCACCACTGGACTCGGCCAGGAAGCGCTCGAACTCGGCCTCGGTGAGCACGCGCACGCCGAGGGTGCGGGCCTTGTCGAGCTTGCTGCCGGGGGACTCGCCGGCGACGACGAAGTCGGTCTTCTTGCTGACGCTCGCCGTGGGCTTGCCGCCGTGCTGCTTGATGAGCGCCTCGATCTCGCCGCGGGAGTAGCGGGCCAGTGTCCCGGTGACGACGATGGTCTTGCCGGCCAACGGGCCGCCGGCGGCGCGGCGGGCCTTCGGCTGGGCGGGGTCCACGCCGACGGACTTGAGCTCGTCGATCGTGTGGCGGCCGCCGGCGCTGTGGAGCCACTGGTACACGGACGCGGCCACCTCCGGCCCCACGCCCTCGACTTCCTGGAGCGTGGTCTCGTCGGCGGCCAGCAGCGCGTCCAGCGTGCCGAAATGGTCGGCCAACAGCTCCGCGGTATTGACGCCGACGTGGCGGATGCCGAGGGCGGCCAGCAAGCGGGCCAGCGGGCGTGACTTGCTGATCTCGATGCCGGAAAGCAGCTTCTCGGCGCGCTTCTCGCCCAGGCTGATCGCGGAGCCGGTGCGTGTGTTGACCCCCACCGGCAGGGCCACCAGTTCATCCCGGCGCTGGTGGAGTCGATACAGGTCGGCGAACGAGCGCACCAGATTGTGCTGCACGAGGGCCTCGACCACGGCCCCGCCCGCCGCGTCGATATCCATCTGGTCCCGTCCGCAGAAGAACCGCAGCCGTTCGACGAGCTGGGCCGGGCACTCCGGGTTAATGCAGCGCACGTAGACGCCGCCTTCGTCCTGCACCACGTCGCCCTGGCATTCCGGGCAGCGCTTCGGCGGCCGGATCGGCTGGGCGTCGGCGGGCCGCCGGGCGGCATCGACCGCCACGACCTGCGGGATGATCTCGCCGGCCTTTTCGACGGTCACCGTGTCGCCAACGTGCAGGTCGAGCCGCCGCACCTGGTCGAAGTTGTGTAGTGTGGCGCGTTTCACCGTCGTGCCCGCAAGCTGCACCGGCTCCAGATTGGCCACGGGGGTGATCGTCCCCAGCTTACCCACCTGGAAATCGACGGACAGCAGCCGGCTTTGGGCTTGCTCCGCCGCGTATTTGTAGGCGATGCACCACCGCGGGGCCTTGCTCGTGGTCCCCAGCCGTCGCCGCTGATCCAGCCGGTCCACCTTCACGACCAGCCCGTCGGTGTCGTACTCCAGGTCACGGCGACGGGCGTCCCACTCCGCGACAAACGCGATGACCGCATCCACATCACGGCAGACGCGCGCGTGCGGGTTGACCGGGACGCCCCATTCGCGGAGCCGGGCGTTCAACTCACTGTGCGTGTTCACGTTCGGCGGCAGCGGCTCGAGCACACCGACGCCGTGGGCCTGAAACGCCAGCTTGCGCGGCTCCACATTGCGGGCGTCGAGCTGCTTGAGCGTGCCGGCGGTGGCATTACGCGGGTTGGCGAAGGGCTCCTCGCCCGCGGCGACGAGCTGCCGGTTGAATGCCTCGAAGTCCCGCCGGGGCCAGTAGACCTCGCCGCGGACCTCCAGCACGGCGGGCCAGTCGGTGCCGCGTAAACGCAGGGGCACGCTGCGGATCGTCCGCAGGTTTTGCGTGATGTCGTCGCCGGTCTCGCCGTCGCCACGCGTCGCCCCCTGTACGAACCGGCCGTTCTCGTATCGCAGGGCCACGGCCACGCCGTCGATCTTCGGATCAACGAGGTATTGGTATGGCTCGTCGGCCAGTCCCTTGCGAACGCGGGTATCGAACTCCCGCAGCTCCTCCGGCGAATAGGTATTGTCGATGGAGAGCATCGGCAGCGCGTGCCGGACGTGCGCAAAGCCCTCCAGCGGACGCTCGCCGACACGCTGCGTGGGGGAGTCCGGCGTAATCAGCTCGGGGTGTGCGGCTTCAAGCTGCCGCAACTCGCGGACCAGCGCGTCGTACTGCTCGTCGCTGATCTCCGGGCGATTCAGTACAAAGTACAGGTGGTCGTGGCGGCGGATTTGCTCGCGGAGGGCTTCGGCGCGGGCGGCGGCACCGGGTGCATCGGATTGCGACCCTCCCCCAACCCCTCCTCGCCACGGCGAGTCGCCTGTGGCGACCTGAGAGGGAGGGGAGTTTGGGAGCCCTCCCCCAACCCTTTCCTGAGAGGGAGAGGGGTTCGGAGACCCTCCCCCAATCCCTCCCTGAGAGGGAGGGGAGTTCGGAGACCCTCCTCCAACCTCTCCCTGGAAGGGAAGGGGGGCGGTGGGCTTCTCCCTACGGCCGCTCATGGCTGGCGGTCCGAACGGCGGGGGCGGGCCGAGACACTACCTCCATCTGAAGGTCGCGCAGGGCCAGCCGGGCCGACGCCGAGCGATCGGCGGTTATCTCCACACGCGCCTGGCCGGCCAGGAAGACATCAAGTGCGGTCCCCGGACCGACCGTGAGCGTGAAGCGAAGGTCCTCCGTGGATTGCCGGCTCGTCGGCCCGCTCTCGGTCGTCAGGCTGACGAGCGTCATCTCGCGCAGCAGTCGGCCGCGCTGATCGCGGGCGTAGAGCTTCAGCCCGACCGCCGCGTCGGGCTGCTGGACGTCGGGCCCGGCCCGCGTCTCGAACTCGTAAGTGAAGCGCACGCGAAAATCGAGGTCCGCCTGCCGATCGGTGTCGTTGGCCAGCGCGTGGCCGAGCTGGAACAACCCCTCGGCCGTCCCGCTGGTCGTGACGCGGGCCGACACCTCGGCCTGGCCGTCGGACTTGGCCTGCGCGTCGGCGTCCGCCTGCCCGCCCAGGCCCG